>JAXDMI010001183.1:0-5600 GCA_034666145.1 Myxococcales bacterium
CCGACGTACGGAGCCGGCGGCCACTGCGCCTGCATTCCGACGAGCCGCTCGATCGCCGCTAGCGGCGTAGAGCGCCGCCGCTCGAGCAGCATCTGGCGCGCGAGCGTGGCGCGATTCAGCTCGCGCAGGGTGAGGGTCGGAGCAGACTCACGGGGAGCGGACGCTGTCTTCTTCTTCGTGGCCATGGCTCGAACGTGAAAAGGCCCGGTGCCTCCGGGGCACCGAGCCTTTCACGATTCACGTGCGCTCGTCGATCGGGTCGATCAGACGGTGCGCTGGCTGCTGGGGACGGCCTTCTCGTCGACGATCGAGATGTCCTCGGCGCGGGCCATCTTGTAGACCTCCTCGGCGCGCTTGCGCTGCTCCGGCGTGTCGACGTGCGTCGCGATGAGGAGGTTACCGCCCTTGACCTTGCCCTCGTACTTGCGGGCCTCGATCTCCGGGATGCCCATGCCGATGAGGGCGCCCGTCAGACCGCCGACGCCGGCGCCGATCGCCGCGCCGCTGAGCGCCGCCATGAGCGGGCCCGCAGCGATGAAGGGTCCGAGGCCGGGGATGGCGAGCGCGCCGATGCCGGCGAGCAGGCCGAGCGTTCCGCCGAGGACACCGCCGGTGCCCGCACCCGCGACCGCGCCTTCCGGCGCCTTCGTGCTGTGCTCGTGAGCGAAGTCCTTCGTGCCCTGCTTGTCGGGGAAGAGGACGGAGATGTCGTTGGGCGTGAAGCCGACGTTCTGGAGCTGCGAGACGATCGCCTCCGCCTGGTCCTGGCGCTGGACGATGCACAAAACGGCTTTCTTCATGACGTTTCCTCGGTTCTTTTCGTTTCGAGTTGGAGACCTCGGCCCAGAGAACGAGGTTGGGCCGAGATCGGGAAATTCACTTCTTCACTTCGAGCTGGTTGTCGACGGACGAGACGCCGGGGGCCGCCTTGGCCTTCGCCTCGATGGCCGACTTCTCTTCGTCGCTCTTCACCGGACCGCGCAGCGTGACCTTGCCGCCGACGGTGATGATCTTCACGTTCTTCGCGGTGAACGAGAGCGCCTTGTCCGCGACCACCGAGCGGCGGATCGCAGCGGTGATGTCGCGGTCCCCTCCGCCGCCCTGATCCATCGGGGTCAGCGCGCCGTGACGATCGCGATCGTTGATCTTCGTGTTGGTGGCGTCCTTGCTGCCATCCGCGACGCCCGGGTTGCTCGAGGAGGGAGCGTTCGCGCCCGTGCCGGTGGTCGCCGGCGCCGTGCCGGTGGTCGCACCGGTGCCGGTCGTCGAGTCGTTGTGCAACGGCTGGGTCATGTCGCGCCCGTCCGTTGGAGCGGTCGTTGGTGCCGGGGCCGTGACGGCAGGCGTGGTCGAGCTCATGCCCGGGCTCGTGACCGGAGTCTGCGGCGTGGTCGTGGTCTCGGTCGTGACCGACGTGGTGGTCGTCGACGGATCTACGGCCGGACGCCTCTCTCCGCACGCAACGGCTCCGAGCGTGCAGACCAATGCGACGAGTACCTTCTTCATGACAATCCTCCGTGCCTTGCTGGCTCCGCGACCCTGAGCAACGCGCGCGCCAAGCGCGAACCGCGAGCAGACGATCGCGGATCGCCCATGAAACGCGGCCTTTTGGCGACCGGATCGACAAGGGCGAACGTGTGCCGCGCGTACCGGCGACACGCCGCGCGCGCTTTTGTGGCAGAGGTCTACGCGGCGTGCAGGACGCAGATGCGACGCTCGTCAGCGTTTGCGTTTCGCGGGCTCGGCCGTCATCGCGTAGCTCTCCGCAACGAGCGCTCGGATCGCCGCCCAGTCGGGCTTGCGATCGAGACGCGCACCGATCCATCCGCTGGGGCCGACGTACGGCGGAACGAAGAAGCGCTCGGGATCGCTCTCCACGATCATGCTCTGCGCGCCCGGCGGTGCCTTGCACCAGATCGCGACGCGGCCGTCGCGGTGATGATTGTCGAGGAACATCACGAACGTCTTCGCGCGTACGCGGAAGCACGGCCGCCCGTGGTTGATCGCCTCGTCGGTGCCGGGCATCGCGAGCGCGATGGCGCGAAGCTTGGCGAGGTGCTTCTCGTTCTCCGGCGCCGTCGGCATGACCGGGTGCGAGCTCCAGCCGCTCGGCTTCTTCGCGCTCGCCTTCGCCTTCGCCTTCGCGCTCGCCTTCGCCTTCGCGCCCGCCTTCGCCTTCGCGCCCGCCTTGCTCGCCGCCATGACGCGCGAGCTTACTTCATCATCCCGCGCTCGCCGAGACCTCGGTCAGCCGCGCGAGCTCCTCCTTCGAGAGGACCAGATCCACAAAGGGCAGGAGGTCGTCGAGCTGCTCGCGGGTACGTGCGCTCGCGAGCGGCGTCGCCACGCCTCTCTGCGCCGCCGTCCAGGCGAGAGCGACGGCCGACACGGTCGTGCGATGCGCGGCCGCGATGGCGTCGAGCGGCTCGAGGACGCGCCAGCCGTTCTCGCCGACGAGCGCCTTCACGCCTTCGGCGCGCTGGCTCGCGACCTCCTTGCCAGGCCGGTATTTCCCGGTCAGAAAGCCCCTCGCGAGCGCGAAGAACGGCAGCGCCGACACGTGCTCGCGCTCGCACAGCGCGGCGAGCTCGCTCTCGTATTCCTCGCGATGCACGAGGCTGTAGTGCGTCTGCAGCGCGACGTAGCGCGCGAAGCCGTTCTTCGCCGAGACCGCGAGCGCCTCGGCGAGACGCGGCGCCGTGTACTGCGACGCCGCGATGTGACGCACCTTGCCCTCGCGGATCAGCGCGTCGAACGCGCCGAGGCTCTCCTCGAGCGGCGTGTCCCGATCGTCGATGTGCGCGTAGTAGAGATCGATGACGTCGGTCTGCAAGCGGCGCAGTGAGGCCTCGGCCGCGGTGCGGATGGTCTTCGCGGAGAGACCCTTCACGCCTTCGAGCTGACCGACCTTCGTGCCCACGATGATCCGCGAGCGATTCTTCCGCTCCTTCATCCAGCGGCCGAGGATGGTTTCGGACTCGCCGCCGATGTTGCCGGGCGCCCACGCGGAGTAGACGTCGGCGCTGTCGACGAAGTTTCCGCCGGCCGCATCGTACGCGTCGAGCACGGCAAACGACTCGGCCTCGTCGGACGTCCACCCGAAGGTGTTGCCGCCGAGCGCGAGTGGGAAGACGTCGAGGTCGGAGGTGCCGATGCGCTTCATCGAGCCATGCTAAGCACCGTCGAGCCATGAGCACACTCCCGATCGTCCAGGCCGGCACGCCGGTGCTCCGCGCGCGCGCCGAGGAAGTCCCGGTCGAGAAGATCGCAACGCCGGAGATGCAGGCGCTCTTCCAGACGATGATCGCCACCATGCGCGAGGCGCCGGGCGTCGGTCTCGCGGCGCCGCAGATCGGGATCCCTTGGCGCATCATCGTGCTCGAGGACCGCGCCGAGAACGTCGCCAAGCTCGGTGCGGCCGAGCTGCGCGAACGAGAGCGTGAGCCCTTCGTCACGCGCGTCTTCGTCAATCCGGTGCTGCGCGCCGTCGGCGAAGAGCAAGTGATGTTCTTCGAGGGCTGCTTGAGCGTGAAGGGCTACGTTGGCCTCGTCGAGCGCAGCCGCGAGGTCGAGGTGACGGGGCTGGACGAGCACGGCGCGCCGCAGCTCTGGCGCGTTAAGGGCTGGCCGGCCCGCATCCTCCAGCACGAGGTCGATCATCTCGAGGGCACGCTCTACGTCGATCGCATGAAGACGCGCTCGTTCGCGACGACGGAAGAGGCGACGGCGCGCTACGGCGGCAAGCCGATCGCCGACGTGCGCAAGATGCTCGGGCTCTAGCAAAATCTCAGAGAGCGTCCTTCGCGATCACCGTCCAGTCGTCCTTGCCGTGGCCCTCGGCGATCACTTCGTCCATGCGCCCGGCGATGGCGGGCAGCACGGCGAGGGGGACGTGCCTCCGCGCCGCCTCCTCCATCATGATCCGCGCGTCCTTGCGCGCCATCGAGAGCTCCCACGAGGGCTCGGAGAACTTCGCCTCGGTCATGCGCTTCATGCGCGCACCCACCGTCGCGCCGGGGTTGAAGATATCGAAGAGCTTCGATGACTCCGCGGGCGGGACGTCGAGCGCCTTCGCGAGGGCCAGCATGTCGGCGAGGCCGGAGGTCAGGAACATGAGGAAGAGGTTTCCCATCAGCTTGAACGATGCCGCGGCATCGGGACGCGCGCCGAGGTAGTGCAGCTTGCCGGTCATCGCCGAGAGCGCCGGCGTCACGGTCTCGACGAGCGCTGCGTCGCCCGACACCAGCATGATGCCCGTGGACTCGAGCGCATTCTGCGGCCCCATGAACACCGGCGCATGGAGGAAGGTGACGCCGCGGTCCTTCCAGCGAGCGGCGCGCGCGGCGGTGCCCGATGCCGACGTCGTCGTGTGATCGATGATGACGACGTCCTTCGAGAACCCCGGACGCGCGCGCTCGAGCACGTCGTCGACGGCTGCGTCGTCGGAGAGCGTGAGGTGGACGCGCGATGCGCCGCGCGCCGCCTCGGCCGGGTCGTTGAATGCGCGTGCGCCCTCGGCCTCGAGTGCTTGCGCCTTCGCGAACGTGCGGTTCCAGACGTGAACCTCCTCACCGCGACGGCGCAGCGCGCGAACGAACCCCGAGCCCAGCATGCCCATCCCGAAGAAGGCGATCATGGGCGCAATCTAGAGCAGGAACGGTCCCCTCGGTCGAGCCTCGGACGACTCCATGGATGAGGTCATCTCGCCGCACTTCGGCCGTAAAATGGCCCACCCGGGTGACGTCCGGTACCGTCTCGCTTCATGAAGCAGGAGGCACTCGTCGGGCGCACGATCGCGGGGAAATACTGCCTCGAAACCATCGTCGGCGAAGGGGCGATGGGGGCGGTCTATCGCGCTCGCCAGACGACGCTCGGCACCACGCTCGCCATCAAGGTGCTGCATCGGCAGCTCGCGGGCGAGCCGATGTTCGCCGCGCGGTTCCTGCGCGAGGCGCAGGCGGCGTCGCGCGTCGATCATCCGAGCTCGATGCGCGTGATCGACTTCGGGGAAGAGCCCGACGGGCTCCTGTACATCGCGATGGAGTACGTCGACGGCAAGACGCTCGCGAAGATCATCGAGGAGGCGAGCCCGCTCCCCGTAGCGCGCATCGTCGACATCGCGTGCCAGGCTCTCGCGGCGCTCGCGGTCGCGCATGATCTCGGCGTCATCCATCGCGACCTCAAGCCCGAGAACATCATGGTCCTCGAAGGCGAGGACGACGAGGGCCGCACACACGACATCGTGAAGGTCTGTGACTTCGGCGTCGCGAAGCTCCTCGAGAGCGGATCGCGTGCGCCGAGCGTGACCGCGCAGGGCGTGGTGGTCGGCACGCCCGAGTACATGTCGCCCGAGCAAGCGCGCGGCGACGCGCTCGATGCGCGGAGCGACATCTACGCGATGGGCGTGCTGTTGTTCCATCTCATGACGGGCAAGGTCCCGTTCGACTCCTCGACGGCGTTCGGCACGGCGTTCATGCACGTCAACGACGAGCCCACACGGCCGCGTCTCCTGAACCCAGGCGTGGATTCTCGGCTCGAGGCGATCTGCCTGAAGGCGATGCGCAAGCGTCCCGAGGATCGCTTCGTGTCCGCGCGCGAGC
>JAXDMI010001184.1:0-7826 GCA_034666145.1 Myxococcales bacterium
CGCGTGCTTCACGAGCCACGAATTCACGCCGGCTGCCTTCGTGTTCAGATCGAGGGCGTGACCGCTCTGGTGGTTCGAGTAGCCGGGCGGTGCAGCGAGGTTGCCGCGGTGTGCCTTGTACAGCGCATAGAGCTCACGCTGCTTCTGCATGGTGCGGAAGCCGCTGACCACGACGAGGTGAACGCCCGCCTGGCTGGCAGCGGAGCGCATGCGCTCGTAGGCGGTGGCGGTGCCTTGCTCGACGGCCTTACCGTCGATGGTCACGGTGCAGATGCTCATCTGCGTGCCGTGGTTGAAGCCGGTGGTGCGCGTGCACGTGGAGAGCGGATGAATGCCGTCGTCCGGTTCGAGCGAAGGCGCGACGGACGCCGTCGAGGTGGTGCCGTCGGAGCCGTCGGGGCTGGATGCGGTCGCGAGATCGGCCTCGGTGATGTCGTCGGCCTCCTGGCCGTCCCAGGTCGCGCCGAGCGCCTTCTCGTCGATGGTCATCGCGTCGGCCGACGAGTCGGCACCGCTGCCGTCGCCATTGGTACCGGAGTCAGCGCTCGAACAGCCGACGGCAGCGAGCGCGACCGCGAGCGAGACGAGCGAAAGCTTGAGAGCGGCAGCGGAGGATTTGCGCATGGCGTCCTTCCCAGGAGCACACTCCCTGCCACATACCCCCACCCCTCAATCCTTCGTAAATCCCGGGTTGTCGTGCATGCAACACCCCCCGATCATGGTCCCGCGCGCAAACCCCGACCGACGCAGCCCGAACCCAGATCATCCCCGACCCTGGGTCGGGAGCGATGACCCTGGGTCGGGAGCGGTCCCCCGACCCTGGGTCATTTCCGCGTTTATGACCCAGGGTCAGGGCTGCGTTTATGACCCTGGGTCATTTCGCGTTTCCCGACCCTGGGTCATTTTCGCGTTTATGACCCAGGGTCGGATGTCAGTCGAGGGTGTCGTCGCCGTCGACCAGCGAGGAGTCGGGCGGCGGCGCGAGGACCGACGACGGCGCGGAGGACTTCGGCTCCGGCGACATCAGCTTGCGCACGAGGTCGGCGCGGTTCGCGACGCCGAGCTTCTGGTAGAGACGGCGCACGTACGTCCGCACCGTGTTCTCGCTCAGGCCCGAGATGGCCGCGACGTTCACGCCGCTGTAGCCGGCCACGAGCAGACGCGCGATCTCGCGCTCACGCTTGCTGAGCCCCTCGATCGGCGCCGCCTTGTCCTGCGGTTCGACGCGCAGCACCGCGCACTTCGCGTTGTTGAACACGGGATCGCCGTCGATCTTCGCGACGCCCACCACCGCGCCCGAAGGAAGCCGCGGCGGCGTCGGCAGCGCATCACCCTTCGCCCGCGCCGCGAGCGACTGCTCGGCAGCGTCGACGATGTGATCGGCGATCGGGACGACGTCGGTCTCCCACTCGATGCCGCGCTCGCGGTTGGCCGCCCAGATCACCTTGCGACGCTCGCGATCGATCACGAAGAGCGTGCCGCTGACCTTGCTGAACGCGCGCAGCGCCGCGGCCTCACGCGACAGCTCGTCGTACGCGAGCTGCGTGCGAACGCCGGCGACGACGAAGGGGCCCAGCGACTCGATCTTGGCGGCGTCCTCCGGCGTGAACTCGCCCTCCGAGTCGCGACGCTCGAGCCCGGCAAGCCCGAACAGCACGCCGCCCTCGTGGAGGAAGAAGAGCAGCGTGTGCTTCAAGCCGTCACCCGCGTGCTCCGCGAAGTACGGCAACTTCATCTTCTCGTCCTCGGGATAGAGCTCCCCGGCGACATAGACGCGGCGCGTCGTCTCGACGACGCTCTTGGTCTCGAAGCCAAAGGCTTGCGTCAGACGCTTCGCATCGGCCGCTTTTACCGGGGTCAGGACGCCGTCGACCAGGCGCGACGAGTCTGCGTAGGCGCGGGTGTCTTCGGTGCCGAAGCAGAAGAATGCCCCTGACGCGGGGACCACCTGACGCATCGCGTCCATGACTCGCCTGCGAAAGCTCGAACGCGTTCCGTGCTGGACTACAGAGAGTCGCGCCGTATCGAGGGCCCCCAGCTCTTCCATCTCGTCGCTCCTCTCGCGTCTGTCGTGCCTAAAACCACGCCGCGCGCCGCGCGCCGCGCGCAAGCTCGTGGCATACTGTAGTCATGTCCGAGTTCGCCACCGAGCGCGATCGCGCGGCCGACCTCATCTTCGACTGGAACGAGGTCAATCGCAAAGGCCGGATTTTGCCGAAGAACGCCACGTTCTTCGACGAGACCCTACGCGACGGCCTCCAGAATCCATCCGTCGTCGATCCCGGGGTCGAAGAGAAGCTCAAGATCCTTCACCTGATGGAAGATCTCGGCATCCACGTCGCCGACGTCGGGCTGCCCGGCTCCAGCAAGCGCGCGTTCGAAGACACGCTGCGCCTCTGCAAGGAGGTCGTCGACTGCAAGATGAAGATCCGCGTCGCGTGCGCGGGTCGCACCGTGGTCTCGGACATCACGCCGATGATCGAGCTCTCGCAGCGCGCGGGCATGCCCATCGAGGTCTATGCCTTCATCGGCTCGAGCCCCATCCGCCAGTTCGTCGAGAACTGGGACGTCGAGCTGATCGCGAAGCGCAGCACCGAAGCCATCGACGTCGCGGTGAAGGCCGGTCTCTCCGTCGCGTACGTCACCGAGGACACGACGCGCTCGCGTCCCGAGGTGCTCACCACGCTGTTCCGCGCCGCCATCGATCACGGCGCGACGCGCATCTGTCTCTCCGACACCGTCGGTCACGCGACGCCCGACGGCGTTCGTAATTTGATCCAGTTCACGAAGAACGTCGTCGCCGGCACCGGCGCCGACATCGGCATCGACTGGCACGGTCACAACGATCGCGGGCTCGCGCTCGAGAACGCCATCTGGGCGTACGAGTACGGCGCCGATCGCGTGCACGCGACGGGGCTCGGCATCGGCGAGCGCGTCGGCAACGCGCAGATGGAGCTCTTGCTCCTCAACTTGAAGCTCCTCGGTCAGCTCGACGGCCAGGACCTCACGAAGCTGCTCGAGTACTGCGAGACCATCGCGCGCGCCGTGAAGTGGGAGATCCCGATCAGCTATCCGCTCGTGGGCCGCGACGCGTTCCGCACCGCCACCGGCGTTCATGCCTCGGCGGTCGTGAAGGCCATGGCGAAGGGCGACACGTGGCTCGCCGACCGGATCTACAGCGGCGTTCCCGCAGGGATGATCGGGCGCGCGCAGGAGATTTGCATCGGCTTCATGAGCGGCGCCTCCAATGTGAATTTCTGGCTCGCGCAGCGGAAGATCCCTGCCGACGAGACGCTCGTCACCGAGATCCTGAAAGCCGCGAAGGGCCAGGACCACATCATGACGGAGGAGGAAGTCCTCGCCGTCGTGAAGCGCGTGCGGGGCTAGGCGATCAAGCGTTCAGGGCCGACCACAGCGCGTCGGCATCGAGCTTCGGTGAGCCCGCGGCGCGCTTCTCCGCGTCGTGGACGATCTCGACCATGCGGGCATTGAGCGGCGCCTTCGCTCCGCATGACTCGGCGAGACGAACGATCTCGCCGTTGAGGTGATCGACCTCGGTGGGTCGACCGCGGGTCAGGTCTTCCCACATCGAGGAGCGCGCTTCGGGATCGATCTTCACCTGCGCGGAAGCGACCACGCGCAGCACGGGCGTCGGTAGTCGGAGGAGGATCGGGAAGAGGCCGATGGGTAGCGGCCCGAGACGCGCGGTCGGCTCCTTCGCCGCGCGCAGGACCGCGATGGCTTCGGTCATGATCGCGCGAAGGATGCGGCGATAGCCTTCGACGAAGAGGAGGTCGGGCGTCGGTCGATCGCTGAGCGCGCCGACCGCGTTGTTCAGGTTCATGATCAGCTTCGACCACTGGAGCGGTCGGATGTCGGCGACGAGCTCCATCTCGAACCCGGCGGCGGCGAGCGCTTCGACGAGGACATCGAGGCGAGCGTCGTCACGGTCGTTGTCGGCGTCGCTTCCCTTGGGCTTCTCGATGACGAGCGGGCCGCTCGTCGCGCGACGAAACGCTCCCTCGCCCTTCGACACGACGTTGAAGCCGACGATCCCGCCGAGCACGATCTGCTCGGGAAGGCCGGCGCGCAGGACGTCGGCGTTGCGGACGCCGTTCTGCATGCTGACGACCAGCGCGCCCTTCGCGAGGACCGCGGCGAGCTCGTTCGCGGCCTCCGCCGACTGCGCGCTCTTCACGCAGCAGAGGACGACGTCGCACTTCGCGAGCGCAGAGGCCTCGGTGGCGAACGCGATGCGCTCCTTCGGGACGACGCGTCCACTGCCGCCATCGAGCGCGGAGAGCACGAGGCCCGAGGTCTCGAGCTCCTTCTTGGCGCGCGCGCGACCGACGAAGACGACCTCGGCGCCATCGGCGGCGAGGCAGCCGCCGACGTAGCAGCCGATCGCGCCCGCGCCCATGATTCCGATGCGGAGAGCGTTCGTGCCGGCCACGCCCTCACGTTACTAGAGGAGCGGCCCATCGACCGCTAAGCTTCGCGCATGGGGCGATCGGGAGGGCTGGTGCTGGTCGCGTCGATCGCCGTCGTCGGGTGGGCCTGCGGCAGCTCCGGCGGCACACCGGCGGGCGCAGTTGGCGATACGGGCGTGCCCGAGGCGGGCGCCACGGAGACGGGCGCAGCGCTCGATTCGGGCAGCGATGCATCGACCACTTCGGACGCGAACGACGGCGCAGCGCAGGGCGCGGACGACACGCTGAGCGCGAATCGCGATCGACTGCTCACGACGTATCTCGCGTATCTGAAGGCGACGCCGGGCGCACAATCGAACGGGCTCGACGGCGCGAAGCTGACGGGCGTCTGCGATCTGTGGAAGACGCTGGTCCCGTCGGCACAGGGCGTCTACCTCACGCTGACGGCGCGCTTGCAGGGCTCGAAGGTGACGAAGGACGGCGCGTCGATGCTCTCGCATGCCGTGAAGCTGTATCGAATCGCGGGCGGCGACGGCGCCACGGCGACGGATCCGGGCATGTGTGGCGGCGATGGGAATCGCGTCTTCCTCTCGATGGATCCGCCGCTTCACGACGCCTTGATTGCGGCGAGCACCAACAAGGGACAACCGGTCACGGGCGGCAAATCGGATATCGAGGACGTCCAGATCGGCGCGAACAGCTTCTGGCGTGACTCGCACGACCTCGGCGGCGCGCATGCGCCGTTCGACATCAGCGACGAGACGGACAACGGCGCGCCACGCGGGCAGGTGCAGTACTTCACGGACGTGACGAGCACGGCGGCGAAGGCGGCGCTGGGGCGGACGGACCTGATGGCGCTGATCGATCCGTACGCGCTCGAAGTGGATCAGGACTACGACTGCCCGCACAACTCGAATCCGCTCTGCGCGTACACGACGTACGGCTCGCTGTGTTTTCCGGCTGCGTCGAAGCTCGGCACCGAGCTCTACACCGAGAAATACGGCGCGTTCGACCCGACGTGGAAGCCGGTCGACTGCGCGGGGAAGTAGCCGCGAATCAGAGCGCGGCGATCGCGGCGCGTACGTCGTCGGGGACGCGCACCTTCGCCATCGTGGCGTAGTCGACGAGGACGGCGACCGAGCTTCCGCGCGCATAGACGTGCGCGTCGTCGGCGACTTCGTACTCCATCGTGATGCTCGTCTCGCCGACGCGGGCGACGCGAACGCCGACGCGAACCGTCGCGGGATAGACGACCGCGCGGAGGAAGTCGCACGTGGTGGTGGCGAGGATCGGGCCGGTGGCGCTGGGTCCGCTGGTGGGGATACCGATGCGCTGGAACATGGCAATTCGCGCCGATTCGAACCAGGTGAAGAAGCGCGCGTTGTTGACGTGACCGAGGGCGTCCATCTCCGACCATTGGACGACGAGCGACACGGTGAGCGGAAACGAGGCGGACATCGGCGTCGACGATATCAGCCCAGTCCATCCCCGAACGCCGCGAGTCGACGTTGGGCGACGAGGGCCGGGTCCGTGCACACGAGGCCGCCGGCGCCGAGGATGCTCAGCCATCCGTCCGTCGCGACCCTCTCCAAGAACGTCTCGACCTCCACGCGGTGCGAAGCACGGACGATGCCTCGCACCTGCTGCCCGACGAAGAACGCGGCTTGAACCTCGTGTTCGAGGTCGGCAAGCGGAGCCTGCCAGCGGCGATCGTCCCAATCGTCGAGCGCGGTCTCGAAGACGCGGCCAAGGTCCCTTACGTCTCGCTCTCGTTCGTTAGGCCTATCGAGCCAAGCAACCATCTTCAGAACCACGATCGCCGCGAGGCTCGCCACATCGACGTGCCCGTCGGTGCCGGGGATTGCGACCGGGCTGGCGTGCTCGAGGGCGAGATCGAAGCCGATGGTGCGCGCCGATGACCACGACGCGCCGCGTGGGCTTCGCACGACTGAGGGCGAGGAGCAGGTCGCTGTGCGCTGGAGAGATCGCGAGCGTCACGGCACACCTCGAAGGTTGGGTTCGAGGTAACGCTCGTAGATCTCGCCGGCGGCCTCCTTCGCGCGTTCTTCTCCATCGGCGAGAAGGTCCGCATAGGCAAGAAGCGGGTGCACCGTGTCGAGTGCTGGGCTCTCGAACGCCAGTGGCGAGGGCCGCTTCGAGATCGAGATCGGGCCCTGTCGATCAGCGACGAGCTGGAGGTCGTGGGCAAGCTTGGGAGGCGCTTCCTCGACGTAGACCGTCGTCGTGTCGCCGCGGTAATACCCGGTCAGCCGCTGGCAGGCCGCCCCTCCGCCCCAGCGCCAGCTCGTGATGGCGTCGAGCTTCGATGCGAGCGCCGTTTCCATCTCCAGGGTGTCCCGCTGTCGCGCCCGGAAGCGTCCGATCGCGAGCCGCGGTGCAAGTGTGCCCGCGTATCCGCTGATGAACAGATCGAGAGCGCTCTTCCGCCCGGTGGGATGCCACTTCGGCGCTCTCGGTGAGCCCACGAGCAACCCGCGTTCATGAAGACGGCGCCGTGCGTCGAGCGCAGTCTGCGGACTCACGCCGCCGGCCGCTTCGGCGAGCGCACGGGCGGAGGCGCTCACGAGCTCGGGTTTGACGAGGAGGGCAAACAGCACCCGGTATGCCGGCGCACGTAGGCCGCGAGTCGTCTCGAGGCGTGGTTCTTGGCGCTTGCCCTCGACGTGAGAGTAATAGCGGTCGCCGAGCTGCAGGTGATGGTTGCCGGCGAGATCGATGAAGTTGAGCTTTGCGTTACCGAGTCGACCGGCGATCTCACGACCGACGTGCGGCGCGAAGAGGAGCAGCTCTGGGTCCACGTTGCGCATGTGAAGTAGCCGCTCTCCGACCTCCCGGCTGAGGTGGGTCCGCTTCAGCTCGACCGCGTGCGTCGACTTCTTTCCGTCGCGCGTGCGGACGAGCACGAGCGCATCGACGTCTCGCCCCCGATGTCCGGCCGCGACCTCGAGGAGCCGCGCATCGGCGACGAACGGGATCTCCCCGAGCCGCTCCAGATACGGAGTGAAGTCCTCTTGCCGAAGCTTCATGTCCAGTATTATCCCATGTCCATTAGTATTGGACAACCCTATGAACTGGTCATTTGCGAACGCTCTCGCTCGATAAATCGCGATCGGACCGTGCATGTCCAGAAACACGACGCGAGCGAAGGTAATGGACGTGCCAAATTACTGGACAGGTCGGACCTCTGCGCAAGCGCTCGCGCCCGTGGGCGGAGTCTAGGAGCCCGGAATCAGCTGCTTCACGAGGTCGGTCTGGCCGAGGAGGTCCGTGACCTTCGTCACCTCCGCCTTGTCCTTGAAGAACGAGAGCTGCTTGTCCGCTCGCTCCAGCGCGAAGCGCGAAGCCGTGTTCAGGACCACGCCCTTGGCTTGCGCG
>JAXDMI010001185.1:0-4673 GCA_034666145.1 Myxococcales bacterium
CCCTTGAGGAGGACGTCGGGATGGAGTCCTTCGAGCGGACCCGGCCCGCCCTCGGTCGGCGCGCGCGACAGCGCCGCCATGGCCTGTCGCCACAGACCGCGGCGGTCGTTCGGGCTCGCATCCGCGAGCTCGAGGAGGCTCGAGACGTAGAAGGACGGGTCTCGCAAAAGGGTCCGCGCTCAGCGTACCTGCCTACGGCACGGCCGCGCAAAGACTCGCAAAAGCCCAGCCTTTCGGCGGCCGGCTTTTTCGCGCTTTCTTGCGGTTTCGCCGGTTCGGGTGGCGCGCGGCTCAGCCGCCTTCGCTGGCCGCCGGCTCGCCGAAGCTGATCCCGCCCAGGTTCGCGACCATCGAAACGAGGCGGTCGAGGTCGACCGGCTTCGATGCGTAGCGCTGGAAGCCCGCGGCGAAGGCCCGCTCACCGTCCGATTCGCGCGCGTGGGCTGTGAGCGCGATGGCTGGTGTGCGCCCTCCCCGCTCCGCGGTCAGCTTTCGGACCGCGCGAATCAAGCCGTATCCGTCGCCGCCGGGCATCGCGATGTCGCTCACGATGACATCGGGACGGAAGCGCTCGAGCTCGGAAAAACCGGCGTGCGCCGACGCGGCTTCGGCGACCGAGGCACCGCGTTCGCTGAGCACGTCCTTGAGGAGGAGCCGCGCGTCCTCCTCGTCGTCGACGACGAGGACCTTGAGGCCGTCGAGACGGAGCTCCTCGCCGTCGGGCCGTGCCGGCGGCTCGGAGGGGACACGGTGCACCACGTCGCCCGGTCTCGACGAGGGCTTGAAGGGCAGCGTGACCGCGAAGGTCGCGCCCTTGCCGACGCCCTCGCTGAGCGCGCGGATCGTTCCGCCGTGCGCATAGACGAGCTGCTTGACGATGGCGAGGCCGAGGCCGAGGCCGGAATGACGGCGCGTCGTCGATGCGTCGGCCTGCCGAAACGGCTCGAAGATGTCCGGCAAGAACGCGGGCGGGATGCCCTCGCCGCTGTCCGTGACGCGCAGCACCGTGTCGTCATTCGAAGCGCTCAACGTGACGCCGACGCGACCGCCCTTCGGCGTGAACTTGATGGCGTTCGAGAGCAGGTTCCAGATGACCTGCTGGATGCGATCGGCATCCGCCGGCACGCGCTCCGTCGTCGTGCTCGCGACGTCGATCACGATGTCCTTCGCGTCGGCGGCGGGACGCACCGACTCGATGACGGACTGGACGATCTCGGCGATGTCGACGCTCTGGATGTCGAGCCGCAGCTTTCCGCTGACGATGCGCGAGATGTCGAGGACGTCCTCGATGATGCGCGCCTGCGCGCGTGCATTGCGCTCCACGATGCCGAGCGCGCGCTCCAGCTCGGGCGGCGCCTTGGCACGTGCGGTCACGGTCCAACCCAGGATGGCGTTGAGCGGCGTGCGCAGCTCGTGCGAGACGGTGGCGAGGAATGCGTCCTTCGCCTGGCTCGCGACCTCGGCGGCAGCGCGGGCCTCGGTCTCGCGCGCGAGCATCTGCGTGCGCTCCGCTTCGTGGGCCTCGATGACACGTCGTGCTTCGACGTGCGCGGTGACGTCGAACGCGAACGTCAGCACGCTGTCGACGGCGCCCGCGGGGTTACGAAGCGGCTGCGCCGTGAAGTTGAAGACGCGCTCCTGGTGCTGGCCGTTCTGCGCGAAGTCACCGTGAACGGTGAGCTCGTCGTAGGCGATGGTGTCGCCGGTCTCGTACGCGCGCTGGAGGATGCCGATGGCGTCGGCATCGAGGCCGGTCTCGGAGACGTGTCGTCCCACGAGGTCCCGACCGCGGAAAAGGCGGCGAAACGCGGGGTTCGCGAGCTCGATGGTCATCGACGGCGCACGCACGATGCTGATCATCGCAGGCGCTGCCATGAGCACGTCGTTCAGGCGCGTCCGCTTCATCTGCGTGGACACTGCCCACGCCGCGCGGTCGACGATGGCACCGAGGAGCCGCTTCTCGACCTCGGTGAACGTCGCTGCCTTCTTCGATGCGACGTACGCGACGCCGACCACCTCTCCTTCGTGGAGGAGCGGTACGCCATAGATGCCCTTGGTGCCGCGCGAGCGCAGCCAGGCGCTCTGCACGAGGTTCGACGTCGAAGCGTCGGGCAGCTCCATGGGCCGGCGCTCCGCGGCGACGCGCCCCGCGAAGCCTTCGCCGACCCGCATCGAGAGCCGCTCGTCGACCTCCTCGTTGAGGCCGATGCAGGCCTGCACGTGGAGCTCGTTGCCGTCGCGCAGCAAGATGCACGCGGCATCGGCGTCGTCCGCCGCGCCCATGAAGATCTCGAGCAGCTCCTCCAGGAAGACACCGAGGTCGTTCGTCTGGAGCGCCGACGTCGCGATGCGCTCGAAGGCGATCAAGCGGCGGACCGCCTCGTCGCGCTCGCGCGTGCGCAGGGCCACCTGCGCGCGACGGATGGTCTCACGCTGCTCGAACAGATCGACGAACGCCTTCACGCGCGCGCGCACGATGTCGGCGTCGAAGGGCTTCGTGATGTAGTCGGCCGCGCCCGTCGCGTAGCCCTGCTTCACGAACGTCTCGTCGCGATGGATCGCGGTGAGGAAGATGATCGGGAGCTCGCGCCCGTTGTCCATGGCCCGGATCTTCACCGCCGCCTCGAAGCCGTCCATCTCCGGCATCTGGACGTCCATGAGGACGACCGCGAACTGCTCTTTGGCGACGAGCGCCACGGCGTCGGCGCCCGATCGCGCCTCGACCAGCCGAGCCCCGAGGGGCTTCAGCACGGCCGAGAGCGCGAAGAGGTTCGCAGGCGTGTCGTCGACGAGCAGAACGCTCGGCGGCGCAGGAGTGCCGGGCTCGGACGGGCTCATCACGACGGGAGGTTGTGTCCGTTGCTACCGGTGCCGGAGCGCGTACGCCACATGTGGATGACCGCGAGGAGCTTCTCGGGATCGACCGGCTTCGTGACGTAGTCGGACGCGCCGGCCTCGATGGCCTTCTCGCGGTCGCCCTTCATCGCCTTCGCGGTGAGCGAGATGATGGGGAGCGACTGGAACTGGAGGATGTCGCGGATGGCGCGTGTGGCCGACAGGCCGTCCATCTCGGGCATCATCGTGTCCATGAGCACGAGATTCACGTCGGGATGCTTGGTCAGCATCTCGAGCGCGAGCTTGCCGTTCTCCGCATGGAGGACCTGGATTCCGCGCGCCTCGAGCACGCTGCGGATGGCGAAGATGTTCCGCATGTCGTCGTCGACGACGAGCACGCGCGTACCGGTGAACGCCGCATTCTCGGGCAATGCGGGCACGGCCTGCTCCTCGTCGTCCTTCGCCTGGTCGTCGGCAGGGCGCCCCGCCGACATCTCCGCGCCGAGGTACTTCGTGGGGAGGTAGAGCGTGAAGGTGCTGCCCTCGTCGGGCGTGCTCATCACGTCGATCGAGCCTCCGAGGAGGCGCGCGATCTCGCGGCTGATGGTGAGGCCGAGGCCCGTGCCGCCGTACTTGCGGCTCGTCGTGCCGTCGGCCTGCTGGAACGCCTCGAAGATCAGCTTCTGCTTCTCGGGAGGGATACCGATGCCGGTGTCCTGCACCGCGAACGCGATCATGTTGGGGCCCCGATCCTTCGGCGCCTGGCTCACGATCATCGACACGCCGCCCTTGTTCGTGAACTTGAACGCGTTCGAGAGCAGGTTCTTGAGGATCTGCTGCAGGCGGTTCACGTCGGTGAAGAGGGCGTGCGGGAGCTGGCCGTCCATCTTGATCTCGAACGCGAGGCTCTTCTGCTCCGCGACGTGACGGAAGGTCTGCTCCAGGTACTCGCGAACCTCGCCGAGGCGGAAGGTGCGCGGGTCGATCGGCATCTTGCCGGCTTCGACCTTGGACAGGTCCAGGATCTCGTTGATGAGCGAGAGGAGATCGTTGCCGGACGTGTAGACGGTCTGCGCGAACTGCACCTGCTCCGCCGTGAGGTTGCCGTTCCGGTTCTCGGCCAGCATCTTCGACAGGATGAGCAGGCTGTTGAGCGGCGTGCGCAGCTCGTGGCTCATGTTGGCGAGGAACTCGCTCTTGTACTTGGAGATGAGCTGGAGCTGCTCCGCCTTCTCCTCGAGGCTGCGGCTCGCGAGCTCGACCTCGCTGTTCTTCACCTCGAGCAGCTTCGCCTTGTCGTTCAGCTCCGCCGCCTGCGCGCCGAGCTCCGCGTTGGAGCGCTTCAGCTGCGCGAGGAGCTCCTCCGTCCTCATGCTCGACGAGAGCATGTTGACGATGACGCCGACCGAATCCATCAGCTGGTCGAGGAACACGAGATGGTTCGCGACGAACGGGTGGAAGGTCGCGAGCTCGATGACCGCCTTGGTCTCGCCCTCGAAGAGGACGGGCAGCACGACGACGGTGCGCGGCGGGGCCTCGCCCATGCCGGTCGCGATGTAGACGAAGTCCTGCGGGACGTCGGCGAGCACGATCGGCTTCTTCTCGAACGCGCACTGTCCGATGAGGCTCTCGCGGAGCTTGTACTTGTTCTGCAGGCTCTTGCGCCCGCCGAAGCCGTAGCTGGCGATGAGATGGAGGAGCGGCTCCTGATCCGCGTCAGGCTCCATGATGTAGAAGGCGGCGTGCTGCGCGTCGACGAGCGGCGTGAGCTCGCTCATGATCAGCTGCGCGACGGAGACGATGCTGCGCTGGCCCTGCATCATGCTCGAGAACCGGGC
>JAXDMI010001186.1:0-3859 GCA_034666145.1 Myxococcales bacterium
CGGTCGGGACGATTGGCGGGGACCTGACGGATGACGACGATCAAGCCAGAGCGAGCGTGATGCGGTTTCTGGACTGGAGCCGCGGTCAGCTCGAGGCGTTTTTTTTGGAAAGAAAGGCGGCGGGGGAATTGGTCGCCAAAGCGAGGCCGCGGGAGCTCGCTGATTTCTGCATCTCGGTCATGCAGGGCGGGATGCTCTTGAGCAAGATTCGGCGGGATACGGAGATGTTCAAGAACGCGTCGGCGCAGGCGATCCGGTATGTCCGGTCATTGCGAACAATCAGGAAAGGGTGATGGGATTGCCATGAAGAAAGTCATTTCGTCCGTTCACGTCTCTCTCGACGGCTTCGTTGCAGGCCCGAAGGGCGAGATGAACTGGATCACGCTGAGCGAAGAAATCTTCGATTATGTCGCAGAGCTCCTCCAGCCGATCGACACGGCTCTGTACGGGCGCGTCACCTTCGAGATGATGGAAAATTACTGGCCGACGGCGGCCGATGCCCCTGACGCTTCCAAGCACGATCGCGAGCATTCACGCTGGTACGCGAAGGCGAAGAAGATCGTTTTGTCGGAATCCCTTCGGGGGAAGAGCTTCGCCAATACGACGATCATCAGCGGCGGCGTCGCCGACGAGATCAAGAAAGCGAAGCAGGCGGATGGCTCGGACATCGTCATTTTTGGGAGTCCGCGGGCCACGCATTCGTTGATGAAGGAAGATCTGGTGGATGGGTATTGGTTGTTCGTGAATCCCGTTATCCTGGGCAGCGGGATCCCGTTGTTTGCGGAGATCGAGGGCAGGACGCAGTTGACGTTGGTGGAGAGCAAGAAGTTCTCCTCCGGGGTGGTTGCGCTGCAGTTCGTCAGAAAATGAAGGCTGGGGTCCGCGCGCGCTGAGCCGCGTCAGCGACGTACGCCGCTCACTTGCACGCGCCGTAGGGGCCGCTGTTTCCCACCACACCGCGGTACCAGAGGCCGCCGTGGCACTGTTCGACGACGCCGTCGCCCGCGGACAGAACACAGGCGCCCTCGGCCATCGTCTTTCCCTGCGTGCTCGAGTAGCAGCCCGTGGTCGGCGGCGGGCTCGTCGTTGCCGTGCACACGCCCGCGCCGGTGCAGGCGGTGCCGGCGGGGCAGTCGTTGTAGGCGGCGACATGCTGGGTGCACGCGCCCGCGGCGGAAGCGACGCAGCTCACGCGCCTGCCCGACGCCGCGCCGCAGTAGGTCGGAGACACGCAGTCCTGGGCAACGTCACTGCGCGTCGTCTTGAACACGTAGCAAGCGCCGACCTGCGTGCAGGTCAGCTCGGTCGTGCCGTCTGCCGTGCAATGGGCGACGCCGGCGTTGGTCGCACTGCAGCCGTCGTCGTTCGAGCAGCCCGCCTGGCAGGTGCCGTCGTTCTTCGTCTTGTCGCACGAGAAGTCCGCCTCGCAATCGGCGCCCGGGGTCCACACGCGGCAGCCCCCCTCGCTCATCTTGCAGACCTCGGTGCCCGACGCGCTCGCGGTCGAGCATCGCTTCTGGCCTTCGGTCGCGCACTCGTCGCTGCACTTCGGCGCGTTCGGCGTTTGCCCCTCGAGGTCGGGCGCGGCCGTGGGATCGCCCAGCGCGACCTCCGGTGTGCCTTGGTCGTTGTTGTCGCCCTTGGCGGTCGTGCTCGGGGTGGTGGGGAGCTGGTCGTCGATCGGCGGCACCGCGCAGGCCGAGACGACCGCGCCGCCGACGACGACGGCGAGAGCGACGAGCCATCCCAAGGAGCGGTCATCGGACATGTACGCACCTCCAGCATGGCGCGTGCCGGCCGTGCGCGAGGGCGGCGCGCGCGCGTCGAGCCATGAATTGCGCGGCGTCGCGTGGATCGGGGCACGCTCTGGCACGGTCTGACTTCCCCAGTGGATCGCCGCGTTACCAGGTCCAGGGTGGTCGGCTCGATCCCTGGCCGCACGCGTTTGAACATACGTACCGCGGTGGTATTCTGTCCGTACGATGATCAAGAAGCTCACGCGAACCGGCAACAGCGCTGCGCTCGTGCTCGACAAGCAGTTGCTCGAGGCGGCGAACCTCGATCCCGACGGGCAGGTCGAGGTGTCGACGAACGGCCGCGTGATCGTCATCTCCCCCGTTCGCACCAAGCGCGAGGTGGACAAGTTCAAGGCTGCCGAAGCGAAGATGCACGCGAAGTTCGCTGGCGCATTCGCACGTCTCGCGAAGTGAAGATCCGTTTCCTCGGCCTCGAGGAGATCCTTGCGTTGCATGCCGGCCAGATCGAGCGCTACGGCGGCTCCGCTGGTGTGCGTGATCTCGGCTTGCTCGAGTGGGCCGTCGCCGCGCCGGAGTCCTCGTTCGGGGGCGGCTATCTGCACGGCAGCCTGCCCGAGATGGCCGCGGCCTACCTGTTTCACCTCGCCCAGAACCATGCCTTCGTCGACGGCAACAAGCGCGTCGCCGCCGCGGCGATGATCATGTTCGTGTACCTCAACGACCTCGACCTCGAGTGCGACGAGGACGAGCTGGTGGACCTCACGCTCGGCGTCGCCACGGGCACGAAGACGAAGGCCGATGTCGCAGTGTTTCTCGCGGCGCGCGTCACGGGTGACACCGCTGCTCGTCGAGGGCACTGACGAAGCCGACGGGCGCCTCGTCATCGACGACGAAGAATTGTTGCGACATCGGCGATCGGCCCGGCTCTCTCAGGCATGAGCTCGAACCTTTTCCGCGTTTTTCCGTTTCTCGTCGTCACGGCCGTCTTGGCTACGGTTGGCTGCGTCACGATGGAGACCACGGCGCACACGCGTGCCGTCAACGATCTCCGCTGCGCTGAGGATCAGGTGGTCATCAAGAACATCGGAGGCAGCTCCTACCGCGCGACGGGTTGCGGTCAGGAGGCGACCTACAACTGCGGGCAGAGCACCGGGAACACCTTCGTCTGCCAGCGCGAGGAGCAGCGCGCCGTGACCACGACGAGCGCGCATTGATGCGCCGCTTCGCTGCTCGTCGCTCGCTCGCCTAGAGACAAACGGCTCGGGGGTCGTCCGTCATCACTCCATCAGCGCCCAGCGCGAAGAGACGGCGAGCTTCCGAGCGATCGTCGATCGTCCAGAAGTCCACACGTAGCCCCAGCGAGTGGAGACGATCGATCGCGGCCTGGCTGTCGAACGACATGCCGTAGGCGTGACGTGGAACCTGCGCAGCGTTGCCCGGTGCTCGCAGAAAGCGCAGAAGACGACGTGGAACGAGCATGATGCGCGCCAGCTCCGTGCTGGAGAGCCCCGTTTCGCCGCCGTAGCCAAGCGCCCGCGCGCGAACGAGGTTCTTGGTGGAGAAGCTCGCGATGCGAACGCGAGCCTCTGCGTTTGCCGCTCGAATGGCGCGAAGGAGCGAGGGGATCATGTCGGGCGCCGTCTGCTTCGCGTCCACGTTGAAGACGATCTCGGGAAACGAAGCGAGAGCCTCGTCGAGCGTCGGCATTCGGAAGGCTTGGTTCGAATGAAACGCGCCAGCTCGTCGCGGGACGAACCTCGCGCCGAGATCCCATGTGCGAACCTCGGCGAGCGTGACGTCCTTGATGGCGCGAGCGATCCCCGCGGCACGCTCGCCCGTCGGATCATGCGAGAGCACGACATGCCCATCGCGTGTCATGTGCGCGTCGGTCTCGATCGCGTCCGCGCCGAGCTCGATCGCGAGCGCGAAGGCCTCGAGCGTGTTCTCGGGAAGCTCGAAGCTGGCGCCGCGATGCGCATAGATGATCGGGCCCGCGTGTGTGGTCGCCATCGCGCTTGTGCATGCAGCGTACGCGAGGTCGCGCGACCGCGACGGCCACGGTGAGGCATTTGAGCCGCTTGCCGTCGGTGGTAACGAGCGCA
>JAXDMI010001187.1:0-3560 GCA_034666145.1 Myxococcales bacterium
GCCCGGCGAGCCCGGCGGACCGGGCGGCGTCGGTGGCGCGGCGTCGACCAACGTGGCGCCGCCGCCGATGGCTCGCCTCCTCGCTCCGCAATTTCCCGAGGACTACTACCCGGGCATGCCGAAGACGGACGGCATCCTGGAGGGCATACCCATCGACGAGAAGCGCGGCCTCCGCTTCGCGATGCACGGCTACTTCCGCGCGCCGATGCGCATCACCAAGTCGCCGCGCGCTCAGGGCGACATCAAGGGCAACGAAGGGAGCAGCAACTACCGCACGCCGCTCCTCGTCGACGACGACTACTTCCGCTCCGGCTTCGCGTACACGCCCGTCAACGAGACCGACTTCGCCGAGCTCTATCTCTCGGTGGGCACCGAGAAGGTCACTGCCACCATCCAGTTCCAGGGCAGCCTCTACTCGGACGCCGCGAAGACGGACATCAGTCGGCAGCCCGGCCTCTCGCAAGGCTGGCTCACCTACCGCACGAACCTCGACTTCATTCCAGGCCTAAAAACAAGGCTCCGCGTGAAGGGCGGCGCATTCTGGGAGCGCTACGGCTACCTCCCGAAATACGACACGTACATCTTCGCGCGCACGCACCAGATGGGTGAGAACGTCCGTCTCGAATTCGAGAAGAACGACTTCACGTTCTGGGTCCAGCACGGCATCGGCACGCACCTCGAGGACATCAGCAACAACGAAGGTCTGACGCTCCTCAACTACGCGAGCATCGGCGCGAGCTGGGCGCGCACCATCGAGCTCGGCGGCTACATCTTCGACACGACGGCGCGCGACAAGCGCCCGCTGAGCCAGCTCAGCGACGCCTCGATGGGCATCGTCGGTGTCGACGTCCGCGCCGACACGCGTCTCGCGGGGCGCATCTACGGCGCGACGTCGTACATCAGCGCGGACCAGGCCAGCTTCATGGCGCCCGCCATCGAGGTGATGCACTCGTCGGGCGGCCGCGGCATCACCGAGAACTACCTCGGCACGCAGTCGAGCCTGAACGGCACCGGCTCGCTCTGGAACGTCGGCTTCCAGTACGATCTCTCGCTCGCGGAGCTCAGCAAGGGCTGGACCGGTCATGCGTCGCCACTGCCGTGGAACGGCGACCTCACCGCGAGCCTGTTCGGCGTCTACACGTTCGTGCAGAGCAAGCAGACCAACGTGGATCCGCTCCTCAACCGCGACGAGCGCAAGTCCTTCAAGTACGGCGCCGATGCCGGCTATCGCATCACCGAGTGGATGGCCGCGTCTTTCCGCTACGACCGCGTCGTGCTCGACGTCGACGACAGCGCGAACAGCTTCCGGATCCTCTCGCCGCGGCTCGCGTTCTTCACGAGCTTCATCACGCGCGAGATGCTCTACGTCCAGTACTCGCGATACGTCTACAACGAGCGCATTCGGCTGCGGCAAGGCCAGCAGAACCTCGTGGATTTCCCGGACGACCACGTCCTGAAGATCCAGGCCCAGATGACGTTCTGACGACGTTCTGAAGCGAGCACGCGCTTTTCGCGCAACTACCGCCGGGGCAGGCCGACGAGGGGACACCATGAACAACCTCCCCCGGTTCTCGGCGCTTTTCCTCGTGTCTTTTGCCTCCATGACGCTCTTCGCGTGCGCTGCGCCGACCGGCGCAGCCGACACCGTGGAGATCACCGAAGCGACGGCGCAGCCGTTGCTCGCGTCGTGCGAGGGCACGTACACCCGCCCGGCCGACGACGGCGAGGGTCCTCTGAGCGTCACCCTCGTGCGCAACGAGAAGAAGGTGTGCACGGTGGGCGGCTACCACCTCGCCGAAGATTACGTGGTGACGGGCATCATCGACGGCAAGTCCTTCCACGGCACGTGGGCGGGCGACGCGACCTCCTTCGTGGTGTGCACGGAGGCCCACTGCTTCCCCTACACGCGCGGCGTCGCCTCCAGCGAGCGCTGATTCGGACGGGGAAAGCGTTTTTCACGCAACTACGCGCCGAGCCGCCGGACGACTGTGCTCCTGCGGCTCGAAATCGCGATATCCTCGGATAGTGAGTGACCCGCACAAGACCGTCGACCTCCGCACGGTGTATCGCTGCTTGCTCGTCGGACTCGACGAGCCGACCGCGCGCGCGTGCAAGAACGCCGTTCGGCCGCTCGATGCCGTGATCGTCGCGGACATCAAGGAGGCCTGCGCGAAGATCTCCGAGGTCCTTCCGCTGGTCGTCGCGCTGCCCGCGGGCGGTCCGCAAGCAGGGATGCCCGAGCTCCTCGAGCTCGCAGGGGCGTGCGGCGCGGAGCTCATCACGATCTCTCTTCCGCTGAACGTCCAGGTGCTCGGCAGCCAGATCCTCGATGCGCTTCGCCGCGGCGAAGGCCGTCGTATCCAGCGCTAGCGCCCGCTAGCTCCCCACTACTTGGGCAGGTACGTGTTCGGCGCCTTCGAGGCGTCGGTCAGATCGAACTCGAAGTAGTGCGCGAAGCTGGCAGGTGCAGGACCGTCCGTGAACGAGGTCGACGGTGCTCCGCCGAACGTCCACTCTTCGCCGGCCTTCTCGATGAGCATGTTCACGTGGACCTTGAGCTTCGAGGGCGAACCGAGGGCGGTGCGCACCACGGACATCTCCATGAAGTCCCCAGTGCGCGCGAAGGTGCTGATGGGACCGACGTCATTCCAGGTGGTGCCGTTCCACTTCTGCAGATGCGTGTAGTTTCCATCGGCCTTCCACTGAAGATGGAAGCCGGCATTGAACGGGAGATGCGCTTGCTGCGGCATGCAGCTACCGAGGCAGTCATAGGCAATACCGGTCGGGCTGCCCGAGTTTCCGGGCACGCCGTCGATGTAGATGAGGACCCATCGCGTCGACAGCGCGGTGCCGACGGCGGCGCCGTTCATCCCGAAGTAGACCTTCGTGTCGTCCCAGGAGACGTAGGCGTCGTAGCCTGGCGACGTCGTGGCGAGCTTTTCGCCGGGCGCAAAGTCGTTGACGCCGTCGATGGCGTGCTCGGCGACTCCCGCCTCCGTCCCGCCCTCGCTCGGCCCTGCTTCCTCCGCCGGACCCGCTTCGACGACGGGCTGCACGACGGGTGCGTCGGTGGTGCTCGCCTCGGAGCCGGCGTCGCCGAGGGGCGCGACAATGTCGAGCTTGGGGTCGCACGCGACGCCTGAGATCAAGCCCGAGGCGAGCGCCGACGAAACGAGAGCCGGAAAAAACAGCCGCTTCATGGTCCGTCCATGCGTTAGCACGGGGTTCTTGCGCCGCCAGCAGGGAAAGTCACTCAGGTCTGAGTGACGCAACGGAGACGCCGCGGACCACGGGGCGTTCCGAGCCCGCCAGTGATAGATGGAGAGGATGCGTCGTTCTCGCTGGTCCGCCCTCTCGACGTGCGCCTCGATCTGCGTGGTCACCTTCGCCCTGGCTGCGTGCAAGACAGGACCGAAAGACGGCGAGGTCCACCCCGAGCCGAAGGCCACCCCGACCGCTGCGCCGACCGTGACGGCCGCGCCGACCACCAACGCTGCAGAAGGCGCGCTCCATCTCGGTGCGCCCATCGAATCGTCGGTGCAGAAGATCGCGCTCAGCGA
>JAXDMI010001188.1:0-5595 GCA_034666145.1 Myxococcales bacterium
TTGACCTGATCGTCGCGACGCACACGCGCATTGGGCGTCTGCATCTTCTTGAGCGCGTCGAGCGCTGCTTCGGCGCGGCGCTCTTGGTAGAAACCGAGCACGGCATTGAGGACGACGATCAGCGCGATGGCGACGGCGTCGCCGAA
This sequence comes from Myxococcales bacterium, assembly GCA_034666145.1. Lineage (GTDB taxonomy): Bacteria > Myxococcota_A > Polyangia > Polyangiales > Polyangiaceae > Labilithrix. The sequence continues at coordinate 147 of JAXDMI010001188.1, forward strand.
GCGGGCGAGCCACGTGACGCCCGCCTTGCTGTTGCTCGCGCCGTTGACCGTCGCGACGACGGCGGCGGCGAGCAGCGTGAGGACGATGGGGTTCGCGAACTGCGCGATGATCCGCTTCCACGCGCTCGGTGGCGGCGAAGAGGGAAGCTCGTTCGTTCCGTACGTGGCGAGGCGAGCCTTGGCGTCGACCTCGGTCAGGCCCTTGACCGGGTCGGCCTCGAAGCGCTCGTAGAGCACCTCGCAGAGCCCCGTGTGCCAGATGGCCCCGCGCGCCGCGGTCCCGGCGAGGTCGCGAACCGATGCATCGCGCGAAGGTCGTGCCGATAACGGCTGCGTTTCCGTGCCCACGTGGCCGGAGAGCCTACTACGGCTGCTCGCTCAGCGGGGAGCGTCGCGATTCATCTTCGACCAGCTCGGCCCGCGCGTTCCGACGGTGCTGGTGTCGCCGCTGATCCCGAAGAATCTCATCTCGCACGCCACGTTCGAGCACTCTTCGATTCACTCCAGTCTCATCGACCTGTTCAACCTCCACTGGTCGACGCCTCGCTCGGCGACGAGCAGCGGGTTTCTTCATCTCGTATGCGGCCGCTCGCAGTCCGAGCCGGCCGTTGTCCGACGACCGTCACGGAAACCTCGCCGCCGTGCTTCCCTGGGCTCGCGCCGATCAGCCGATCGCCCTGCGCGACGCGGCTCGTGCTTTCACGCGCCGGCGGTCCGGCGCGCCGGTCAGGCAGGTGAGCCAACCTGAGCCGCGGGCAGCGACGGCAACCCGTAAAAAGCCCGCAAAAGCGGTGTGCCAGCTGCGTACGGATGTTGCTGGAACGTCGGGTATGAAGCGTTTCCTCGTCGCCGCCCTCACCGCCTGCTCCGGTCTCGTGGTCTCGACGTCGGCCTCGGCCGCGCCGGCCATGCCGTGCGCGCCGGCGATCGTCACGCCGCAATCGGCCTCGATTCCGGCCAACCTCCCGGCCTTCGGCTACACGGCGGTGAACGCGACGCTGAACGACATCCATCTGCGCGCGACGAGCGGCGCAGCCGCTGAGGTCCCGCTGACGTTCGGGCGCACCATCGACGGCTACCTCGAGGTGAAGCCGTCGGCGCCGCTCGTTCCCGGCACCGCGTACGAGCTCCAGTATTCGCCCTTCTGCAGCTACGGCGCGTATCCGTCGGCGCCGCTCGCGTTCGTCGCCGATCCGGAGGCGCCGCTGCCGACGAAGCTCGGCGACCTCGTCTCCGGCCCCACGGTCAGCCTCAAGGACTACGGTACGACGCAGGTCACCATCTCCGCGACGTACACGCTCGCCGACGAGATGAAGCCGTGGGTCTCGGTCTACGAGCTCGGCATGTCGCTGGACGGCAAGGTGATCGAGACGCATCGCACGGCCGCCGGCGGCGCAGCCATCCAGATCGACGCGAAGGGCTGGTGCGATGCCGCGACCTCCTCGCTGACCAAGCACACCATCCAGCTGCAAGCGCACTTGCCGTTCGCTCCGCCCGTCGCCTCGCTCCCGACGACGATGGACTTCACGTGCCCGCCTCCCAGCATCAACACGCCGCCGAACAACCCCGCGACGCCGCCGACCGGTAACGCGAGCTCGTCGTCGGGGTCGTCCGGCTCGTCGGGGTCCTCGGGCATCGACGGCAGCGGGCAGCCGCGCCGGACCACCGTGAACGGCTGCTCGACCACCGCGGTCGCGTCCTCCGCGATGTCGTCGGGGACGTCGTCGTTCGCGTCGATCGGCCTTCTTTTCGGCCTCGCGATGCTCGTCCGTCGCCGCCTCAGCGGCGCATCGGCTGCCTCGCGCCGTACGTGAACGAGCGCCAGAGCCACTCGACGGGACCGAAGCGATAGCGGCGAAGCCACGCCGTGCTGAACGCGACCTGCACGACGAAGATGGCGACGCCGATCGCCGCCGCCTCGGCCTCGCCGAGTCGGCCGAAGAGGCCGAGCCCCCAGCCGTAGAAGAGCGCGCTCAGGACGATCGACTGCGTGAGGTAGCTCGTGAGCGCCATCTGCCCGAGCGGCGCGAAGAGGCGGAGCACCGCCTTCGCGTGCGGTAGACGCGGCTCGTCGAAGACGGCGACGATCGCCGCGCCGTAGCCGAGCGCGAGGACGAGAGATGCAGCGCGCGAAGCGACGTCGCGCCACGTGCCGAGGTCGACGCCATCCGAGCTCGCCAGCCAGGTCAGCGCTCCGCCGGAGACGAGACCGACACCGGCGACGAACCGCACGAGCGTTCGCTGCTCGCCGCGAAAGACGCCCGCTCTCCAAGCGCAGGCGCCGAGCAGGAACAGACCGAGCACCCGCGGCGTGGTCCAGAAGAGCAACGCGGCGACCGGACGTACCTCGCGAATGCGAAACGCGAGCGCCTCTCCGAACGTCCCTCGTCCGTAGGCGTCATAGGACTCGATGACGTGATCGTGGAGCGCCCGGTAGCTCGCGAACGGCGTCGGGAAGGGAAGCGGACACAGGTGCGCGACGAAGAGCGCCAGCGCCAGCGCGAAGAGCGCGCGCGTCGACAATCGCAGCAACGGCGCTGCGATGATGCCGAGCAGCGCGTAGAGCGTGAGCACGTCGCCGTTCCACACGAGGAAGAGGTGCGCGAGGCCGAGGACGAGAAGGAAGCCGAGACGTCGCGCCGCGTACCGCCCGAATGCGACGCCGCGTTGGCGGGTGCGTTCGTGCTGCGCCGCGAGCCCGATCCCGAAGAGCAGCGAGAACAGCGTGAACGCCTTGAATTCGAGGCCCATCGCGGACATTCGCGACACGACGTAGTCCGCGCCCGACCGCCGCGCCGTGCGCACGAGGAACTGCGCGAAGAGCGAGACGCGGAAGATCGTCAGTACGTTGACGAGCAGCACGCCGAAGAGCGCGACCCCGCGCAAGGCATCGAGCGCGATGGCGCGCTCCGACCCTGCGATCGGCGACCCTTTCGACGTCACGCGTCGACTCTATCACCCGCGTGCGGGCGATTCAGGCCGCGAGCATCATCGGCTCGAGGCCTTCGAGCATGCGGAGCGCGTCGCACGCGGAGGGAATGCCCGAGATGCGCGCGACCTGCGCATTCACGGGAACCGCGACGTCGCGGGCGAGGGTGGCGAACGCATCGCGACGCTCGGCGGCGAGATGAGCGCGCTGCTCCTCGTCGAGCTGCGCCTCGATCCATGCAGCGATGTCCCACGAGAGCGCAGCGTGCTCGGTCTCCTCGTCGGCGATCGCAGCCATGCACGCGCGAACGTCCGCGTCGCCGGCGCGGGTCGTCTGGAGATGCGCGACGAGCGCACCGTAGGTCTCGCGGACGCAGCCTTCGCGCGCGTTCTCGAGCGCGATCGCGAACAGCGACGGTGACTCGTCACACGCGCCGAGCTGCGGTGCCGCCGGCGTGACGCCGTACTTCTTCGCGAGGATGCCGGTGGCGCGCGCATGACGGACTTCGTCGCGTGCTGCCTTGCGGATGCGTTCGAGCAGCTCACGCGGCGCGCCGTACGCCGCGAGCTGGCGATGGAGCCGCCGGAACGCGACGACGCTGGCGGCCTCGAGCGTGGCCATCGACGCGAAGTGCTCGCCGGCCGCATTTTTCCCGGCTCTGACGGCGCTGTCGAGGCGCAGGCCCTCGGGCCGACGGCCGGCGACGGCGCAGCCGGTCTGCATGTTCAGGTCGACGCGCGAGACCTCGGTGACGTTGCCCGCGTAGTCGACGTGCACGACCACCTGGTAGCTCTCCATCCCGCAGTTCTGCTCGGTCAGGCTGAGATCCCAGCCGCCGTCGGCGGTCTGACGCCAGCCGGAATCCGGAGTCGAGCCGCCGTAGCTCGAGCCGCACGTCACCTGGAGGTTCGAGGCTTGCGCGGTTTGCGCGGCCCAGACCGCCTCTTCGACGGTGTCGAAGGTTCCGATGAGCGCCTTCGTCTCTTCCTTCGTGCGCGCGACGGCGATCTCGTCGCCCCGCGTGTAGAGGATGTACGAGGCCCCGCACTCCGTCGGCGCGTACGAGTACGACGGATACTGCGCGACGCACGCGTCACGCGACGTCGGCAGCATGCGGTAGCCCGCGACCTTGTCGCGGCACGCGGTGGGGTTCTGCGCCTTCGAGCAGAGTGAGCCGACCTGTTCGCCGTTGGTCGCGCTCCACGCATCGCCGAGCTCGTCCATCGGCGGATTGGTGACGCCGTTCTGGGTGGTGCGGCGCGTGAAGGCTTGCTCGGTTCGCGTGACGGCACCGTCGAGCGCGGGGCTCGCGGTCAGGCCCTGCAAGAACGACCGCTGCGCGATGGGCGAGCCCTGGCTGCAGAACGAAGTGAACCCGGCGGGCGGCGGCGTGACACCGCCATCGCCGCCACCACCTCCCGCACCACCGTCACCACCGAGGCTCGAGTCGGCGGTCGTGGAGCCGCCGCCGCAACCCGCTGCGCCGGCGACGGCCATCGCGCCGGCGCTGGTCGCGAGGAGCGCGGTGAGGACATCGGCAAAGGCGCGGCGAAGACGGGTCTCGGTGGGTCGGCGCATGCCTGCCCTGTCGCAACCGGCGTGCCGCCGCACAGCCCGGCACAACCGGGCGACACCGCCGAAATTCCTTAGGGAATTCGGCGGCGAACGCCCGCGGCACCGTGTGCCATGTTGTGCAGCCGCGACGCCGGCGACGCTAACGACCGGCTTTGCGCTGCTGTTCTTGCGTCTGCTCGGCTTCCATCTCTTCGAGGGCCGCGGCGAGCTCGTCCTGCTCGTTGCGGTTCGCGACCGGAGGCGCTTCGGCTCGCACCGGCGGAGCCTCGACGCGCTTCGGCGTGTCGGCACGCACCGCGGGCGCTTCCTCGGGAGGGAGCATGCCCATCTTGCGCTTGAGCGCCGCGAGCTCCTCGTCGGCTCCAGCGCCTCGCTCGAGGCTCTGGAACTTCGAGGCGAGCACGTCGCCCGTGTACTCCTCTTGCAGCTCGCCCGCGGCCTCGGCCTCGGCCTCGAGCTGATCGATCGTGCCGGCCATGCGGTCGAACGTCTCGAAGGCGCTCTGATCCTTGAGACCGTGCATGGTCTCCTGGATCGCCTTCTGCGCCTCCGCGCGCTTCTTGCGAGCGACGAGGACGTTCTTCTTCCGCTTCGCCTCCTCGATCTTGTCGTTCAGCATCCGAAGCGCCTTCTTCAGCTGATCGACGGCGTTCTTCTGCTTCGTCCACTGGTCCTTGTAGGTCTCGGCGAGCTGGTCGTGCTCCTTCTTCCGAGAGAGCGCTTCCTTCGCGAGCTCCTCGTTGCCGGCGCGGAGCGCCATCATCGCGCGGCGTTCCCACTCCGCGGCGTGGGCCATCTCCTGCTCGAACTGCTTCGCGAGCCGCTTCTCGTCGGCGATCGAAGAAGCGACCTGCTTCTTCGCCTCGACGAGCTGGTTGTTCATGTCCAGAACGATCTGGTTCAGCATCTTCTCCGGGTCTTCGGATTTGCTGATGAGATCGTTCA
>JAXDMI010001189.1:0-2750 GCA_034666145.1 Myxococcales bacterium
ACGTGTCGACGACGACCTTGCCGGCGACGCAGCGGAACGCCTTCTTCGAGTCGTACGAGCAGTTCCACAGGTTCGTGACGTCGTTGCACTTCGCTGCGCCGCCGAACCGGGGCATGTACGTCGCCCACTCCCACACGCCGGGATCGGTGTGGTGACCCGCGCCGCCGTAATTCAGGCTGGCTTCGCACGACTTCGGCGTGTTGCCACAAGGCGCCGCCGACTCCGAGATCTTCGTGCCGTTCGGGATCTGCTCGTGGCCGATGATGTGCGCGCGATCGGTGGCGACGCTGTACTTCTTCGCGAGGTAGTCGACGAGCTTCGCGCTCGCGGCGTACTCCGCCTCCGTATACGGCTTGCTCGAGTAGCCGACGTGCTCGATGCCGACGCTGCGCTGGTTGAAGTAGTAGTTGCCCGCGTGCCACGCCGTCGTGTCCTCGGTCACGAACTGCGCGACCTTGCCGTCGGTGCCGACGATGTACTGGACGCTCTTGCCGGGATCGTTCTGGAGCGTCGAGACGCTCGCGTCCCAGCCGCCTTCGGTGTCGTGGATGACGATGTACTCGACCTTCGCGCCGCCGCGACCGGCGTCGCACTTGCCCGAGCAGCTCGTGGGGATCCACTGCGCGCCGGGATACTGCGAGACGGTGAGCGTGTGGAGCGTCGACGAGATGTCGAGCGTGAGCGTGGGCGGGAGGTCGTGCCGAGCGAGCGTGAGCTTCTCGCCGTCGCGTCCGTCGAGAGCGCCGCCGCGCGCGAGCGTCGCGAAGACACGATGCGCGTACTCCTCGCGATGCGCATCGTCGGCGTAGCCGCTCATCTCCTCGATGGCGGTCTTCCACGAGGCGAGGTCGTCGCCGCGTGCGCCGGTCTTCTCACCGAGCTCGGCGAGGACGCGTGCGCCGGCATGAAGCGCGAGGTCGGTGTCCTGACGAAGGACGAGCTCGGTGGTGCCGCTGAGCACAGCAGCGCGCGCGAGCGTGTCGAGCTTGCCGTGACGAAGCATGAGCGGACCAGCGGCGGGCACCGCGCTGTCTTCCTCGAGGGCGAGGCGCTGCGCGGGGAGCTCGAGGCCGTCTTCGACGCGTGCGATCGCGACGAGGAGATCGCGCGGAACGCCGGTCGCATCGGCGGCGTGCCCGAACGTGAGCGCGAGCGCACCGGTGTTCGCCGTGACGTCGACGTCGCGAGCGCCAGCGGCGCCGTCGTTCGCGTTGCTGCTGCATGCGGCGACGAGCAGTGCGACCGCACCGATGCGCGCTCCCCTCCCGATGATGCGCGCTGCGCGAATTGCGCAACGTTCTCCACGCTTGGACGTCATGGAGTGGAGACGCTAGCAGCCGCCGTTCCAGCTCCTCCGTCTCACGAAAGACGCACGATCCGATCGGTGCGAGCGTGTGGGACCTCGTCCTCGTCGCGACGACGCGCGAATGGATCGCGAGCGCGCGCGAGTCGACAAAAAGGGGGTCCTGTAAAAATCCTGTAGAGGTGCGAGGGCCGCACCAGGTGAGCGCGGTTGTGCGCAACGGCACCACGCGTTCGTTGGTACAGTTCCCGGGCGATGTCCGATCCCGATCCGCCGCCGAAGGTTCGCATCGCCGACGAAGAGGCGGCGAAGGTTCGCGTCGCCGACGACGAGCCGACGATCGTCCAGAAGGCGCGCGCCGCTCCGGTCACAGCGATCATCGTTGCGCTCAACGTCGCCGTCTTCCTGTGGATATGGAGGCAGGGCGGCATCGATCGGACCGGCGCCGCGCTCGCGTACGGCTCCGTCGAGCGGCTGCACGTCTGGGCCGGCGAGTACTGGCGGATCGTCTCGTACATGTTCTTGCACGGCGGGGTCATGCACCTCCTCATGAACATGTACGTGCTCGTCGGGTGGGGCCCGCCGCTCGAGCGCGCGCTCGGCACCAAGCGGTTCGTTCTCTTCTACTTCCTCACGGGCGTCGCCGCGGGCTGCACGAGCGTCATCGGCGCGCATCTCTTTCCGTCGACCCACAGCGTGAACGGCAGCGTCGGCGCATCGGGGGCACTGTTCGGCATCATCGGCGCGGTCATGGCGTTGCGACGTCGTCAGCTCGGTAGCTTCCAGGCGTTCCTCGCCGACAAGGGCGTTCGCTCGATTGCGCTCCAGATCGGCGTGTGGACTGCGATCGGCATCTACGCGCTGCACCTCGACAACGCGGCGCACCTCGGTGGCTTCGTGTCCGGCTTCGCGGTGTGTTGGGTGATGTCCTCGCCGCCCGAGAAGCGCCGTAACGGATGGCTTGCCGTCGGTGCGGCCGTCGCCGCGCTCTTCGTCTTCGCGGCGCGTCCGTGGTGGACGCCGACCGGTAGAGACGCCAACGATCTGGTCGCCATCGCGAACGCCGACCTCTTCGGCAACGTCGCGACACCCGACGGCCCGCGCGCGTGGCCGCGCAACATCGCGCGCGGTGAGCGGCTCCTCGAGAAGGGCTGCACGAGCGGCGTGGCCTCCGCATGCGAGGCGCTCGCCGAGCACATCGAACGCATGGGCGCGCCGGACGCCCCCGAGAAGTCGAAGGCGCTCAAGCGCCGCGCGAGTGAGCTCGACCCCGGTCTCGAGCAGCAGATGCACTGACGCTCGCGATCGTTCGGGACCGAATCCTCGGACGAGGGGTCAGGGCTCCTCTTCTTCGCCCTTCTCCGCGTTACGGAGGCCCAACGCTCGCGCCTTCTTGTAGAGGTGGCTGCGTTCGAGATCGAGCGCGCGTGCCGTCGCCGCCATCTGA
>JAXDMI010001190.1:0-11030 GCA_034666145.1 Myxococcales bacterium
AGAACGGCGCGCCCGCCGCCGACGAGGACATCGAGGTGCCCGCGAGGTGGTTCGCGATGGGCATCGTCGGGTCGGGCCTCGGGATCGTGCTCCTCGCATGGAAGTATTTCGAGATCCCGCTGCACTACGGCGTGCTCGCGCTCGCCATGACGTTCGTCCTCGCGCTCGTCGCGTGCCGCACCACGGGCGAGAGCGACATCACCCCGGGCGGCGCGCTCGGTCAGGTGATGCAGCTCACGTACGGGATGCTCATCCCGCAGAACGCCACCGCCAACCTCCAGACTGCCGCCATCAGCTCCGGTGCTTCGCACGCGGCCGCCGATCTCCTCAACGACTTGAAGTCGGGTTATCTGCTCGGCGCGAATCCGCGCCGCCAGTTCCTCGCGCAGGCGATGGGCGTCGTGACCGGAACGATCGCGAGCACGCTCGCCTACTTCATCCTCGTTCCGAACGCGCGCGCGCTCACCGGAAGCGCGACCCACGCTCCCGCGTTCCCCGCCGTCGCGGCGCAGCAGTGGAAGGCGGTCGCCGACGTCTTCAAGCTCGGGATCGGCAACCTCCATCCGATGTCCCAGCACGCGATCGCATGGGGCGCAGCGCTCGGCGCGGCGCTCGCTCTCGCCGAGGTGATCCTACCAAAGGCCTATAAACGTTGGGTTCCATCACCCACCGGCATCGGCCTCGGGTTCATGCTGCCGTTCTTCTATCCGCTCGCGATGTTCCTCGGCGCTGCATTCGCGAGCGCCGCGACGGCGACGAACAAGCGCTGGGCGGAGCGCTATCTCGTACCGATCGCGGCCGGAGGCATCGCGGGCGAGAGCATCGTCGGCGTGCTCGTGCAGGCCGTGAACAACGTGTTCCTGCACTGACGCACGCGCGCGTGCGTGCGTGCGTGTCTTACTTGCCGGGACCCTTGTGACCGCCGCCGGGGTCCTCGACGACGGCGGGCTCGGGAACACCGGGCCGCGTCAGGTCGACGTTGGCGATACCGATCGGGTCGCCGGAGAACTGCTGCGCGATCGTGGTGCGATCGGCAGACGGACCTGGATACGACGATGCGAGCTTCGCGACGACGGCGAGGTCCGGGTTCACCGGCATGATCCCCTGCATCGTCTCCGAGCACGACACGGCGGTCGCCGTCGCGGTGCATTGCGAGGTGCCCGGCGGGCCCGTCAACGTCGCCGTGCCGGTCGCAGGATCGAACGGTCCCGTGAACGTCACGCGAAGCGCCTTGCCGACGAGCGCGCGCGGCAGGTTGTACGCGAGCGTTGCGACGTTGTTCGTCACCGTCCAGTTCAGCTCGGGCATGTCGAACGTCGCAGCCGCCGCCAGATCGGGCGTGGTCGGAACGCTGTAGCTGCCGCCGAACGACCCGATGGTCGTCGCGCCGGGCGTCTGCGTCGTTCCGGGCTGACCCGTCGCGCCGTTCGCACCGCCCGCCGCGCCGCCTGCAGCGGTGTCTGCACCCCCCGCCGCGCCGCCTGAAGCGGATGACGGTGACGAGGTCGAAGGCTCGGACGGACCCGCCACCGAGCCGCATGCGAAGCATGCAAGCGACACCCATGCGCCGAGCAGAAGGGGGGATTTGCGCATCATGGGATTATCCTCTTTCACCGTTGTTGCTGCCACCTCGAACCGCGTCCTGCTGCTACTAGTTTTCGCAGTTCCAGCGTGGCCAAAGGAAGGTCGTGAGCGTGACGCGATTCGTCAATTCTTCAGTACAAGCAAGCAGATAACCGCGTCACCCGCGAGGGCCGGAGAGCCCCTCAGGTGTCCGTCGGAGGCATCGACTTCCGCGGTCGCGGGAGCGCGAACTCTTCGAGCCGTTTCACGAGCGTGCGACGGGAGATTCCGAGCACGCGCGCGGCCTGCGTCTGGTTGCCCGCGCACTGCGCGAGCGCGTTGATCACGTTCTCGCGCTTCTCGACTTTGGCCGGTGCGAGACCGTCCGTGCGGGCCATCTCGAAGCGCGGCGTTCCGTAGCGCGGCGTCTCGAAGCGCGGGTGTCCGAGCGCGGCGCTCGCGGGCGGACGCGACGATGGGCTCGACGGCAGCACGGTCGGCACCACGGCCGGCAGCGTGCGACCCATCTTCTCGGTGGGCAGATGCTCGGGGCGGATACGACCGTCGCGGCACAAGAGGACCGCGCGCTCGATCACGTTGCGTAGCTCGCGCACGTTGCCCGGCCACGTGTACGCTTGGAGAATCGTCTCCGCTTCCGGAGAGAGCTGGGGCGGAGCGCGCAGGCCTTCGTTCGCGCAGCTCTGCTCGATGAAGAGGTTCGCGAGGCCGACGATCTCCTCGCTGCGCTCGCGGAGCGGCGGGATCACGACGGTCGCTGCTGCGAGTCGGTAGTAGAGGTCGCGACGGAACGCGCCGCGCATGACCTCGGCTTCGAGATCGCGGTTGGTCGCGGCGATGAAGCGTACGTCGATGCTGCGCGGACGGACCGCGCCGATCTTCATGACTTCCTTCTGCTCGAGGACGCGCAGCAGCTTCACCTGCAGCGACATCGGCATCTCGCCGATCTCGTCGAGGAAGAACGTGCCGCCGTCGGCGCTCTCGATGAGGCCGATCTTCGTCTTGTGCGCGCCGGTGAATGCGCCGCGCTCGTGACCGAAGAGCTCGCTCTCGAGCAACGTCTCGGAGAACGCCGCGCAGTTGATCGAGACGAGCGGCTCCTTCGAGCGCGGTGAGTGATGGTGAATCGCGTTGGCCGCGATCTCCTTGCCGGCGCCGGTCTCGCCGAGGAGGAGCACGCTGATGTTTCCGCGAGCGACGAGCGCGAGCTCGGGGCCGAGGTGGCTGAGCGAGCTCGCCGTGTCCTCGCTCGCCGGCACGCCCGCGAGCTCGCGCGAGAGCGCCTCGGGCGAACGCGCGTCTTGCGGGAACGAGCAAGCGACGAGTCCGAGCGCCGCGTCGGCGAGCTCGATCACGATGGCGTCGCAGAGCTGCCGCGCCGACTCCGGTGCGGTGTCGACGAGGAGGACCTCGTATTCGTCGGGCGCGTAGAGCGCGACGACGTCCATCGGACGAAGCCAGCGCGCGAGCACGGCCTCGACCTTGATCGCCGTCTGCGGGCGGCAGCGGATGCGCGCCACCGTGAACATGCTGTTGCTTGCTTCGGCGCGCGCGCACTCGTCTTCGACGCGGGCCTCGAAGTAGTCGTGGCTACGCACGTGGCGGAGCCGCGTGCTCGCATGACCGCGCTGCACGACGAGCGTCGCGCCGCCGAGCAGGATGACGACGCCCGGCGCGATCGCCACGCTCTCGTCCGGCGCGAGATGACGTCCACCGACGTGGCAGCCCGTCGGGCTACCGAGATCGCGCAAGACGAGCTCGGGCCCGACGATGAGCGTCGCATGACACCGCGCGATCCTCGGGTCGTCGATCCGCACGTGGCACTCGGTGCCACGGCCGATCGCGACCTCGCCGGAGGCCGGCAAGCTGAAGGTCTCCGCATGATGCCCGGTGACGACGAGCAGGCGGAACCCGCTCGAGCCCTCCACCGGCAGCTGTCGCTCGGTCGGCCTGTCGAAGAAGGCCGGCGCATCGGAATTCGTTCCCGTCGGTTTGATCGAGCCCACCGGTCCTCCGTGACGGATGAGAGAAGTGACGCCGTTCTCGATGCTCATTTCTTGCCGCTTCCGCTGCTCGTGCCGCCGCCGTGGACCTTGCAGACCGTGGCAGTTCCCTCGATCTCGCACTCGAGGCCCGCTACGCAGTCCGCGCTCGTGGCGCACGACGCGCCCGCCGGAGAGGTGCCCGTCGACGCGGCATTGTCGTCGGCGCCGCCACCGCCGTCCGAGCCGCCGTCCACGTCATCCGCGCCGTGGCCGCCGGACGCGCTCCCGCTCGATCCGCCGCTGCCGCCTGCGCCCGAGCCGTCGGGCTTGCAGGTCAGCGATCCGTGCTCGGGCTCCGGCTCGAAGCCGGCCGGGCACGGGGCAGACGCGCCGGGCGCGGGGGGCGCGACGGGGTCGTGCGACTTGCAGTAGCTCTGCGACACGCCGTGCTCGACCTCGACTTCGCACTGGAAGCCGGCCGGGCAGTCCGTGTCTGCCGCACAGCGAACGTCGAGGACGAGGCGGTTGGCGCTCGACGTTCCGAGATCGGTGCTCGATGAGCCGCTGCCGCCGCACGCGACGGTGAGCGCAGAGATCGTTGCGAGACCGAAGAACCCGATGACGATGCGAGACTTCATGGCGTGACTCCTTGGGGGGGCCGACGACCACCGGCCGTCGACAACAAGCAATCTGCGTCACGCCACCCCTGAAACCGAGTTTCGGCCCATTACCTGCACCTCCAAACGTGACGCGATTCGCGTTATTACGAATTAAATCGGTGATATAATCGCGTCACGTGGCTGGCCGTAGTGGAGCTCCGAAAGACGAAAAGAGCGTCCGCGTCGGCGAGACGACGCTCGCTCGCGAGCTCTTCGCCGGGCAGTACGCGAAGGTCGTCACAGCGACGTTCGACGCACGCAGCGGTCGCTTCGACGACGTCGACGTCGCGTTCGCCGTCGGAGCGCTGACGTTCCTCGGTCGCATCGAGGATGCGGAGACCTGCTTCGACGCGTGGAGGGGACGGAGCACCACACTGGACCTGCGGACGATGGCGGCATCGAGGTTCTTCCTCGGCGTCGCTCACGCGCGTGCCGGCAACTTCGCGCGCGCCTACGAGCTGCTCGTCGAACGCGTGCGCGTGTACATCGGGAGCGGCGACGCGTGGTCTGCGGCGCTCGCCTACCAGGGCCTCGCCGTCCAGCGGTACTTCACCGGGCACTACCGAGCGGCCGCACAGCACGCGCTCCGCGCTCTACGCGCCGCACACACGGCGAGCTTCGCGTACGCGAAGATGTTGTCGACCGATCTCAGAGGCCACGCGCTCGTGCAGATCGGCCGCCTACGCGCCGGGATCGATCTGCTCGAGCAAGCGAAGTCGCACGCCGAGCATCTCGGGCTCGGCCTGAACGCGTACGCCATCGAGTGCTCGATCGCGACGTACAGCCCGAAGTTCATGGCCGGCGAAGAGGTCACTCGCCACATCGAAGCCTTGCTCGGTCGCCGTTCGCACGACTCGTACTCGCGTCACAGTCTCCTCACCGAGCTCGCGTCGCAGCTCGGGCTCCGCGGCCAGAAGACCGAAGCGCTGCGCGCGCTCGATCAGGCCGATCAGCTCGCACTGAAGGTCGATGCGCGTCGCGCGAAGGTGAGGAGCTTGCTCGCGCGCCTCCATGTCACGCGCTGGAGCGCGGGATCGACCGCGTGCGGCGAGCTGCTCGATCAGACCACCGAGCTGATCGACAAAGGCGATCTCGCGTTTCGCTCGGAGCTGCTCGGCTTCGAGCTCTACGTCGCGAAGGCCTCCGGTGACGGGGACCGCGCTCAGCGCGCGGAGAACGAGCTGCGCACGCTCGCGAGCACGCATCAGTCGCACTGGGCGAGGGCGGTGCTCGAGCAGCTCGGAAGCGGTCCCGATCGCACGCGCCCGTTCCCCGAGGACGAGCTCACGCCTCTGCTCCGCGCAGTCGTCGCGCGCGACGAACGCGTGCTGCATCGTCTGCTCTCGTTCGGGCTGCTCGGCGCGGTACCCGAGCTGCTCGGTCTCGTACCGGGCCGGCGCATCATCATCTTGCCCGCCGAAGATGCCGTCTTCCTCGAGGACGAGGGCGACATGGTGTTCCGGCCGAGCCCGCCGCGTTGGTGCCCTGCGCTCCTTCGATTGCTCGCCACCGGTGACGTCTCGAAGGAGGTCATCGTGGCGAAGCTGTGGGGACTGCGGACCTACCGACCCGAGCGGCACGACCCGCTCATCCGAACCACCATCCACCGCCTCCGCACGTTCCTCAAACCGCGCGGCGATTGGGTCCGCGTCACCGAGCACGGCTACGGCACAGCCGTCCCCGTCGTCTCGATCGGCACCGACGAGGACGAAGCCGATCCCGCCGATCTCGAGATCCCGCTCCCCGAAGAAGAAGCGCCGATCGAGATCACGCCGCGCCGCGCGCCGCGCGCCATCAGCGTCCCCGAGACGACGAACGATCGCTTCCACTCGAAGCTCGCGCAGCTCGGTCGCGCCTCGGTCGGCGAGCTCGCGAGCGCGCTCGGCGTGTCGGAGAGCACGGCGCTACGCGCGCTTCGCGAGCTCGTCGCCGAGAAGCGTGTCGTGCGCACCGGCTACGCGCGCGCCACGCGCTACGAGCCGAGCGGAGCCGCGACGCGCGACGAGTGACGCGAGCGATGCGAGTGAGTCGAGTGATGCGAGCCGGATTCGCGCTCAGCGGATCGCGGTCGAGGTACCTGCGTCGCCATCCGTCGCGGCGGCGCCGCCGTCGGCGCTCTTCGCATTGATGCGAAGGCGCTCGGCGCGGCGCTCGACGCCCTTGCTCTCTTCCTCGATGTAACCGAGGAGGCTCTCGGCATCGTCCTGCGACAGGCGCAGGTTCGGCATGGTGATCTGCTTGTATTCGTTGAACAGCTTCATCGCGAGCGCGTCTTGCTGCGCCAGCATCTCGTCGGGCCGCATCATCCAGTGCAGCAGCCATGCACGATCGCGTTGCTTCGTCACGTTGAGCAGATCGGGGCCGACGCGACGCTCCTCGACCTCGTTCTTGTCGCCGCCCCCGACGGTGTGACAGGACGAGCAGCGCGCGCGGAACATCTCTTCGCCCGCCGTGATGTTGCGGACGGGCGGCGCATCCGCGTAGTTGCGATCGGTCGGCTGGGGCAGCTTCCAGTTGGAGAGCCAGCTCCCGAGCTGCTGCGCGAGCACGTACGGGTTCTCGTACGGCGAGCGCTTCATCCAGCGACCCGTCTTCTGGTTGCCGATGAGCATGCTGAGGTTGTGGTCCTTCTTCTTGATGTCCTCGTCGAAGATGCCGAGCTTCTTTCGCAGCAGCGTGACGTCCTCGTCCTTGCCCGTATAGAAGGTCCAGCCCGGCGCGGTGTGCCAGTTCTGGGCGTACGCCTTCAGCACCTCCGGCGTGTCGTGCGCGGGATCGATCGAGATCGAGACGAAGAAGATGTCCTTGCCCAGGCGGTCGCCGAGGAGCTTCTGCACCTCGAGCAAGCGCGCCGTCTCCATCGGGCACGCGTCCGCGCACTTCGTGTAGATGAAGTTGATCGCGACGACCTTGTCCTTCACGAGGTCGTCGAAGAACTTCACCTTCTCGCCGTTCATCGAGACGAGCGGCACGTTCGGGAAGTAGTTCGCGCCCCACATCGCGCCGCCGCTCGACGGATCCTGCGCAGCGGCTGCCGCGTCCTTGCCGCGACCCGCATCGGCGGCGTTGTCCGAGCTGCGCGAACATCCCGCGAACATCGCGGCAAGAGCGATCACGACGGGCAGGCTGAGACGAACGTTGCTCATGAATCCTCGGTGCACCCTTTCATCATCGCAGAAAACCCCGCCACGGAGCGTTTCCGTGGCGGGGTCATTCTTCAGTCTCGTGCCGTTGGCCGACTACGCGAGCTCACTGACCAGGGCCGACACCGTCACCGGTGCGGAACGTCGGGAGCGCTGCAGAGTCGACGTACTGGACTCCGTCCCACGTCGGGATGGGCGCAGGCATCAGCTGCGTCTGTCCGGGATGCTCGATGTCCCAGCGAAGAAGCATCGCGTGGTCCTCGTGCTGCGTGTTGTGACAGTGCTCCATGAAGGAGCCGGCGAACTCGCGGAAGCGAATGGCGAGGGTGATGTTCGTGCGCGAGTCGCTCTCCGGTCCGATGCGGTAGACGTCCTTGCGTGCCCAGGTCTCCCACGCGGGAGGCGCGTGTCCGTCGCGGTTGAGGACGATGCCTTCCTCGAAGTGGATGTGAACCGGGTGGCTCCATCCGCCGGCGCCGTTCAGCTTCCAGATCTCGAGGGCGCTGACGTTGTCGTCACCGGCGGCGTTGGTGCCGACGAAGCCGGCGGCGGTCGGTCCGGTGCCGAGGCGCGGAGCGGCCGAGATGCGGCGCGCGTCCATGTTGAGGCCGAGGCCTCCGTTGGTCTTGATCGTCCAGGGCGCTTCGTCCGTGCCCTGCGAGCGACCGAAGTCGAACGTGCGGTGGACCGCGGTCTGGAGGCGTGGATCGTTCCGGTTGATCGGGAGCGGGATCATCGTCTTCTTGCCGTTGACGTAGTCCGCCGGGTTCATGCTGTGGTCGACCTTGCCGGGCTGCATCGCGACGACGCGGAGCTGCATGATCTTCGTGACGCCGGGGTCACCACCACTCCAACCCGTCGCCGACGCGACCGGCTTGTACTTCTCGCTGAGGACGTCCTCGACGGGGATCTTCGCGTTGATGCCCTTGCCGGTTTTGTGCTCGGCCGTGTTGACGAAGTAGAGCTTGTCACCGGGGTTGATGCCGCCGGCGGCGAAGTCGACGACGATGTCGTAACGCTCGGCGATGCCCTGCGTGGGGAGGACGCCGTTGAACGTCTGCTTGTTGCCCGAGCCGTCGAGGTCTTGCGAACCGTCGAAGGGAACCGAGTGCTCCATGATGTTGCCGTCGTTGGCAACGAGGTAGAAGGGCACGCGGTTGTAGGAGATGTTCGAGTTCCTGGGGCCCGGCATCGAGCCGCCGTTGCCTTGCACTTCCTTGACGAGCGCGAGCGCGAGGTAACGCGACACGGAGCCGTTGAGGATGCGGAAGCGGTAACGACGAGCGCGGACCTCGACGAACGGCTTGTACGCCCAGTTGACGAGGACGTTGTCGCCGAGGAAGCCGTCCTTGTTGAAGATGTTGAACCAGAGCTGGCCCTGGCTGTCCCAGGCCTTGTCGGCGATGACGAGGTTCATGTCGTAATCGCGGTTACCCCACTCGAGCGCGTCGCCGCTGGGCAGCCGGAGGTTGACGCCGTCGTCATGAACCTCGTTGCCGCGGTCCAAGGCGCTGTAATAGTTGAACATTACAGCGTTGCCCTTGTAGACGTTCTGGGCGGTGAAATCGAGCATGTGGTCGTGGAACCAGTGCGTGCTCATCGTCTCGCGCCAGTCGCCGCGGATCATGATCTTGCCGCTCGCGTCGCAGACACGCTCGGTCGGCGTCGGGCCGTCGTTGACCATGATGGACTCGCCGGGCGAGCACGGCGTCGCCGCGCGCGGATCGGTCGCGCTGGTGTTCACCGTGTCGTGACCCGCGAGCTGCATCGGCCATCGGTAGTCGTAGAACTGACCGGGGAAGAAGAACGCGTTGGTGTAGCCGTCGCTCTCGGCCGGGTTGTGGCCGTTGTGCTCGTGCGTGCTGATGGTGTGGATGCCGAAGCCGCGGTTGGCGGCGGGGTTGATCGGCAGCGCGTTGTAGTGGCGCATGAGGACCGGCTCGCCGTAACGAGCGACGGCGAGCTTCGGCGGCATCGTGCCGTCGAAGGTCCACACGGAGTTGTGGTTCTGCTCCGGGAAGTTCGGGTGGAAGCGAACACGGACGCCCGTGGTCGTTCCCATGCGCTGCGAGCTCGGATCGATGTAGCCGTTCGCGTACGTCGTGGCGTACGTGCGGTTGTAGAGACCGCCGGGGCCGAACTCGCCGGAGTTGTAGCCGTGACGCTGCTTCGCGTCGCGCATGCCGAGGTTCTCGCGCGCGCCTGCCTGCGCCGTCTTCCAGAAGACGCGGGGCGTGAACTCGTTCCAGCGCTGGTGCGACCAACCCTTGCCGGGCGGACGACCTTCGGCGGGCGGGTTGGCGAGCGGGCGACCGAGGAACTCCTCGATGCGCGACTTCCAGGGATTCTGGTCGATCGTGTTCGAGTACTCCGTCGGGACGGGCGAGATGCCGGCCTGACCGAGGAAGTCCTCGAGGTCGGCGCCGGCGGGGCCCGTCGACGTGATGTCCGTCGGATCGTTCTCGGGCAGCGAGCCGAGCGAAGGCTGCGGGAACGGTGCCGGGGCGTAAGGCGCGCCGGCGAGGTTCTCGCGGCCGAACTCCTCGAAGAGGAGCATCTGCTGCGTCCACGCCTGCGCGCCGTAGAGCGGGCTCGGCTGAGCGCCGGTGGGAATGTCGAAGTTGCCGAGGCCGACCGGACGCGTGACCGTCTGCCCTGCGGCGTCGGTCTTCGTGCCCGACACGCCGCCGGCGAACGCTCCGAGGTTGGTCTCGGGGAGAGCAGCGAGGTCCGTGATCGCGAACTGATCGCCGATGAGCGGACCGGTGAACGCCGAGGGATCGCCCACGGGAGGTTGTCCGGTGTCATCGAGCACGGTGCCGAAGGCCACGACACTCGTCGTGAGCAATGCCACCGTCAGCAGCGAGGAACGCAAGTGGATCTTCCGCACGAATCTCATGTCACCCTCCGAGAGAACGAACGTTGTGTGAAACGGGCGCGGCGTTACGAGCCGCAATCGGTGCAGCGCGCTGCGAGTGAGCGGCGCGCGCGAATCAGAAAAAGGGCGAGCGATCCCGCAAACCGTCTCTCCGAAGAGAATCCGGCCGGGCCGCGTGGCGCCCTTTCGGGCCGGCGATCGGGTCGTTGTCCCGTGCGCCGATGTTGTGTCTGTCACCCCGACGGCGAGTGACCTGAGCCGCTCCCCACCGAGCACGACACCTTAAGCAACGCCCGTGCCGCTTCACGATCCTTCGCAATTGATGACATTTGCCACTGTAGACGTCTGCCACAGTGAGCAGGTTGTCCCTTCACAATGCGCAAGTTGGATCGGCAACGCTGCACAAGTTGTGCAGTTTGTCGGTGCGTGGTGCCGCATTCGCGGCGGCCCGCCGCGCTGGGTGCGGCGGCACGCGTCCTCCGACACTCTGAAACGCAGCCTGCGTAGGCGGGTATGCGCGCCTTGCGCACCTCGTTCGGACCGAAGGCGCGTCGCTGCGCAGATGCTCCCAACACGATGAGGACGAAGGGGACCGGCGACTGCGCGCGCGTTGCTCGGCGAACCGTTGCACGGCAGCGCGATCATGACCCGCACGTGCCGCGTCGGACAGAGTCTGCGGCGTCGCTGATGGTGCCCCGCATCGCGCGGCACCCCGTGTCCTGAACGCCCCAACTGGGTCGGTACTGGAATGCGTCGTCGATCGATGCGTGAGGTCTCGCGCGCG
>JAXDMI010001191.1:0-3522 GCA_034666145.1 Myxococcales bacterium
GGATGAGCGGTGCCGCCTCGCCGATGAGGATGGCGGCGCGCCCCTTCTCACGGAGCGCATCGACGAGCGGGCCGTAGCTGCCGCCCTTGTCGCGACCGCCGGCGATGAGCACGACGCGCTCCTCGACCACGCCGCGCACGGCGGTGACGGTGGCGCCGACGTTGGTGCCCTTCGAGTCGTCGTACCAGCGAACACCCGCGCGATTGCGCACGAGGACCATGCGATGGGGCAAGCCGCGGAAGCCTTCGAGGACCTCCTGCACGACGAGCGTGTCGAGCGCGAACGGCCCGACCGCGGCAACGGCGGCGGCGACGTTGAGCGCGTTGTGGCCGCCCTGGAGGCCGAAGCTGCCGCGCGGGTCCGTGACGCGCGCGCGATGATCGACGACGGCATCGGCGCGGACGTCGACGATGCCGCCGGGCCCGAACGTGACCACGCGACCCTTGCCGCGATTTGCCTGCAGTTTGCACACGTCGTCGCTCTCGGGGATGACGGCGATGTCGTTCTCGGTCTGACGGAGGAACGCGTTGCCCTTGGCATTCGCGTAGGCACCCTCGCCGGCGTACCGATCCAGGTGATCCGGCGTGACGTTCAGCAGCACGGAGATCTCGGGATGGAATGAATCGACGCGCTCCATCTGGAAGCTCGAGACCTCGAGCACGAGGGCATCGAAGGTCTCGTCGGCGTGCGCTGCGAGGGGCTCGCCGAGGTTCCCGCCGACGAAGGTGCGGAGACCGGCGCGTTCGAGGAGCGCACCGACGAGCGACGTCACGGTGCTCTTGCCGTTGGTGCCGCCGATGGCGACGAGGCGCGGGAGCTTGCGTCCGGCAGCCTGCGCCGAGGCGTTCACGGCGCGCACTGCCAGCTCCACCTCGCCCCAGATCGGAATGCCGCGGCGCTCCGCGGTCTCGAGGTCGGCGAACGACGGAACGCCGGGCGACACCACGATGAGATCCGCGCCGCTCAGGTCGGCCGCTTCGTGGTCGCCGAGCACCAGCTCTGCGCCGTCGCGCTCGAGCGCCATCACGTCGTCGGAGACGGCGCCGCGCTGCTTGCTGTCGGTGCCGACGACGTTGGCGCCGCGCGCCATGAGCAGACGACACGCAGCGATCCCGCTCAGGCCGAGGCCCACGACGACGACGCGCTTGCCCGTCAGATCGGGAAGATGGTCGAGGGAGGGCACCGGCATCACCTGAGCTTCAGGCTCGACAGGCTGACGAGCGCGAGGAGGATGGAGATGATCCAGAAGCGCACGATGATCTTCGGCTCCGGCCAGCCCTTCTTCTCGTAGTGGTGATGGATCGGCGCCATCAAGAAGACGCGCTTGCCGGTGAGCTTGAACGACACCACCTGCGTGACGACGCTGAGGCCCTCGAGGAAGAAGATCCCGCCGAGGATGACCGAGAGCAGCTCGTTCTTCGTGAACACGGCGCACGTCCCGAGGCCGCCGCCGAGCGCGAGCGCGCCGACGTCGCCCATGAACACCTGCGCGGGATACGTGTTGTACCAGAGGAAGCCGATACCGGCGCCGACCATGGCCCCGCAGAACACGGCGAGCTCGCCCGAGCTCGCGATGAACGGGATGTCGAGGTACTTCGCGACGACGAAGCGCTGCACGACGCCGACGATGCCGAACGTCGCGCCCGAGAGATACGCCCAGATCAAGTACGTGCCGGCGTTGAAGATCACCGGTCCGATGGCGAGGCCGTCGAGACCGTCCGTGAAGTTCACCGCGTTCGACATCGCCACCACGGTGACGACGGCGAACACGATGTAGAGCGCGAGCGGCAGGTGGATCGGGTGCTTGTTGAACGCGACGAACGGAATCGCGAGCCGATCGCGGATCTCCCAGAAATCCGGCGGGAGATGCTCCTTCGAGGTGAAGACCCACGTGAGCACGGCGCCGGCGACGAGGAACTGACCGAGGAGCTTGTAGCGCGCAGCGAGGCCCTTGGAGTTCTTCGCGCGGATCTTCAGGTAGTCGTCGAGATAGCCGATGACGCCGTAGCCGGCGGTGATGGCGCTCGCCGCGAGCACGAAGATGTTGCGGAGGTCGCACCAGAGGATGGTGGAGCCGAGCACCGCGAGGAGGAGGAGCGCGCCGCCCATGGTCGGCGTCCCGCGCTTCTTGATGTGGCCTTCGGGGATCATCCCCGCCTCGCGCCCGACCTCGCCGATCTGCTTCTTCTGCAGCTCGCGGATGAACCACGGCGAGAGCGCGAAGCAGAGCATCATCGACGTCATCGTCGAGGCGATGACGCGGAACGGCACGTAGCGGAGGACGTTGAGCCACCCCAGCCAGCTCGCAGAGTGGCGCAGCGGGTAGAGGAGCTCGTAGATCATCGAGGCTCCGACGTTGCAGACTTATCGGCGCCGGGCCAAGTTTCTATAAGCGCCGCCACCACGCGTTCGGCGCCGACGCTGCGCGATCCCTTCACGAGAACGGCGTCCGAGGGCTGCACTCGGGTCTTCGCTTCGGCGGCGGCATCGGCGGTCGAGGCGGCGTCGACGCACGTCACGCCGAGCTCGCCAGCACGCTTCAAAGCCCTGGAAATAAGGCCTCCGCAGCCGATCGCGAGCGTCACGCCGGCGGCCGCGATGGCGTCTCCCAGCGCGACGTGCTCGGCGTCGGCGTGGGCTCCGAGCTCCTTCATCTCGCCGAGGATGGCCACCCGGCGGCGCGGGGCGGTCGCCCCACCCTCCGCGATCTCGGCGAGGGTGGCGAGCGCGGCCCGCATGCTGGCCGGGTTTGCGTTGTACGTGTCGTCGAGGACGACGATGTCCTCGGCGAGGCGCTTGACCGTCGCGCGACCGGCGAGGCGCACGGTGGCGAGCTCGCTCTCGATGGTCTCGGCGGGCAAGAGCACGCCGCTCGCGGTCTCCTGCGCGGCAAGGGCAGCGAGCAGATCGAGCGCGGCAGCTTCGCCGGGCAGCGGAAGGTGGAACGTGAGCTCGCGACCGGGCGCGGCGATGGCGACACGCGCGCCCGAATCGCCGCGCGGCTCGCGGCTCACGAGGCGATAGTGGGCGCCCTCCTTCGTGCCGAAGGTGACGACGGTCTTCGCGCGCGTCCCTTCGGAGGCGCGGGTGGCGCGATCGTCGTCGGCGTTGACGACGGCGACGCCGCTCGACTCGAGGGCCCGATAGACCGCGGCCTTCTCGTTCATCACGCCGTCGGGACCGCCGACGCCTTCGGCGTGAGCGACGCCGACGTTGGTGACGACGGCCACGTCGGGCCGAGCGAACGAGGTGATGGCATCGAGCTCACCGGGCAAGCTCATGCCCATCTCGAGGACCGCGAAGCGATGATCTGCCTGAATTCCCAGCACGACGAAGGGAACGCCCACGCGGTTGTTCAAGTTCCCGGCCGTGAAGTGCGTGCGCCCCACGCCGCCGAGGAGCGCCGCGGCGAGCTCCTTCGTCGTGGTCTTTCCAGCGCTGCCGGTGATGGCAATGACCTTGTTGTGCGGGCCGTGCTCACGCCACGCCTCGAGATGGATGCGCGCGAGGTCGCCGAGCGCG
>JAXDMI010001192.1:0-4304 GCA_034666145.1 Myxococcales bacterium
GCGGCTTGGGGACGTGCGTGGAGACGCTGACCGTGACCTTGGGCGGGCCGCCCTGGTTCGACTCCTTGCGGACCTTCTTGCCGACGTCGCGCGCGCGCTTGCCGACCTTCACGATCTCGCGGACGTCCTCCTCCTCTTCGGTGGGGAGTCCGATCATGAAGTAGAGCTTCATGCCGTCCCAGCCGCGCGAGAAGACGCGCTCGGCGGTGGTCATGAGCTGCTCTTCGGTGACGTTCTTGTTCACGACGTCACGCATGCGCTGGCTGCCAGCCTCGGGCGCGAACGTGATGCCGCTCGCGCGCACGCGGCGGATGTCGTCGAGCACGGTCTCCTCGAGGCCGTATGCGCGGAGCGACGAGACGCCGAGCGAGACCTTGTCGGGTGCGAGACGCGCAGTGACCTTCTCGATCAGCGGCGCGATGCACGAGTAGTCGGCGGTGGAGAGCGAGGTGAGGCTCACCTCGTCGTAGCCGCTCTTCTTCACGGCACGCGCGACGGTCTCCACGATCTGCTCGGGGTCACGCTCGCGGACGGGACGGTAGATCATGCCGGCCTGACAGAAGCGGCAGCCCTCGGTGCAGCCGCGCGCGATCTCGATCGACATGCGATCGAAGATGGCCTCGGGACCGCCGACCGGTCCGTCGTCGGGGAACGGGAACTTGTTGAGGTCCTCGACGAGGTTGCGCTTCACGGGCAGCGGCAGGCCCGGCTCGAGGGCGCGCTCGACGATCTCGATGCCCGTGTCGGCATCGGTCGCGACCTCGTAGAGCGACGGCACGTAGACGCCGCGCAGCTTCGCGAGCGCGACGAGCCGCTCGCGACGCGGGACGCCCTTCGCCTTGAGCTCGGTCCAGAGGAGCGCGATCTCGGTGGTCCGCTCCTCGCCGTCGCCGATGCACACGGCATCGACGAACATGCACAGCGGCTCGGGATGGGTCGCGGTGGGACCACCCGCGATGACGAGCGGATCGTTCTCGCCGCGATCGGAGCTCTTCAGCGGGATGCCGCCGAGGTCGAGCATCGTGAGCACGTTGGTGTACGTGAGCTCGAACTGGAGCGAGAAGCCGACGACATCGAAGTCCGAGAGCGGCCGCGCGCTCTCGAGAGAGACGAGCGGCAGCTTGCGAGCGCGAAGCTCGCGCTCCATGTCGATCCACGGCGCGTAGCAGCGCTCGGCGAGCGTGCGCGGATCCTCGTTCAGGATCTTGTAGAGAATCTTGAATCCGAGATGGCTCATCCCGATGTCGTAGACGTCCGGAAACGCGAGGCAGATGCGCGCGCGCAGTTCGGGCGCATCCCACGCCTTGCGCGCGGCGCCGTACTCGCCACCGAGATAGCGCGCGGGCTTCTCGACGCGATGAACGAAGTCCGCGTACGGATGGAGCTGCGAAGGCGAGGCCATGATGGCCTCTCCTTAGCGTGGATCCCCCCTCGAAGCGACCGTTCGGCGCGCCGTGCGCGTGATCAGTAGGGAGTCGTCGGCCTCACGCAGCGAGCGCCGAATTTGCCGTACTGCCCCGTCGCGGGCCAGGCATTCGGGGAGTTGTTGGGCTTGCCGTACTGGTGGCCTTCCCAGCTGTCGCCGACGAGGCCGACGTTGGGGATCCCCGTGTGAAGGGTCCCGTTACCCATCTTGCCGGTGCGCGTGCACGTCGGTTGGCCGGGCACGACGTCGGCGGAGAAATCGCAGAACGTCTGCCCGGTCCCCGACCAGTCGCCGGTGTACTCGGCCAAGTTCGCGGCCATGTCGTACCAGCTCTCGCCGCCGCTGGTGATCGTCGACGCGTCGTTCTTGAAGCGACCGGGCGCAGCGATGAGCGGCTCGTTGTCGAGACCGCGATCCGTGCCGAGCGGGAACTCGTAGAAGAGGCCGGCTTGGCCGTTCGTCGTGAAGCCGCCCGCCGGACAGCTCGCACCGATGTTGTGAACGCCGTCACACTGGCAGAGGAAGCCGCCGTTGTTGTACGGGCCGTTGCACCAGTTGTAGTTCGGACGCTTCGTGTCGGTCGCGCCGAACGGGTAGCGCGCCGGTCCCCACGCATCGAGGAAGTCGGCGAACGTCGCGAGCTCGCCACCGTCCCACGCGCAGAAGGCCGCGAACATGATCGGCATCGCGCAGTTCAGCGGCTTCTCGTCGGAGAACAATCGGCCGAGGCCGCGCGGCGGCAGCCCGAAGTACCCCATGTGCGTCGCGTCGTTCCAATAGGTGTTCGCCGAGTAGTCGCCCGCGCCGTTGTAGCAACCGCGGATGCCGCCGTAGTTGTCGATGTCGACTTCCATGTGAGCGGTGAGGCTCAGGTTGTCGAAGGCATCCGCGGCAGGATAGATGCTCGCAAGCGCGGGAAAGCTCGCCATGCGCTGCGCGAGCTGCGACGTCGGATTCGCGGCGACGTAAGCCGCGACCCAGGCGCGCAGGTTCGGGCCGGCCTTCGTGAGGAACGTGCGGAAGCGACCCGCCGTGATCTCGTACTTGTCGAGACGCTTCATTCGCGTGGGCAGGACGAGCGACTTGCAGCAGCTGTCCTGCACGGTGCCGGCGACCGTGGTCTCGTTCGGGCCGCACGAGCCGATGCCCGCGAACTCGGTGGTCGCGCACGACTTCGGCGCGCACTTCTTGCCGGCGCCGAGCGCGCAGCCGCCGTTCGCGCAGTCGGTGTCGGCCGTGCAGCCCTTGTCGAAGACGCAGCGCGGCGCCATCGTCGGCGCGCCGCCTCCGCAGTCCTTGTCGGTCTCGGTGCCGTTCGTGAGCCCGTCCGTCGCCGTGGGCGGATCGCAGAGCGTGCTCATCGCGTTGCAGAGGACGTTGTCACAGTCGGTCGTCGCGGCGCAGCCTTCGCCAGTCGGACAGCGGTTGACGGTCATCGTCGGACCACCGCAGTCGATGCCGGTCTCGTCGAGGTTCCTGATGCCGTCGTCGTGCGCGGGCGGCAGGCACTTCTTCACGGTCGTGTCGCACTTCACGTTGTCGCAGTCGTTGGTGCTGAGGCAGCCCTCGCCGACCGGACACTTCGGGGCCTTCGCGCCGCCGCAGTCCTTGCCCGTCTCGTCGCCGTTCTGGACGCCGTCGGTGGGTGACGGGACCTGGCAGATCCCTCCGGTGCACACGCTGCTCGTGCAGTCGGCCGCGATGAGGCAGCCCTTGTTGTCGGGACACGCAGGCGACATCGTTCCGCCGCAGTCGACGTCGGTCTCGTCGCCGTTCTTCGTTCCGTCGGCAGGAACGACGTCGTGACAGACGCTGTCGCGACAGAGCCCCGACGCGCAGTCCGGCGGGCCTTCGCAAAACTTGTCGGGTCCGCAGAGCGTGGTCATGCGACTGCACGGCGGTCCAGTGACGATGCCCGAGTCGTTGTCGGGCTCGGGCGCGGGAGCCGGAGCATCTCCCGAGCTGCTCGGACAACCGACGATGACAGCGGCAAGAACGAGCGCGCCCACGCGTGCGGTGAGCCCGACGGGGGTGATGCGAGAGAAAAGGTCGCCGTTCATCGAGGATCCCCGGACCGCGCGCGCCTCGTTCGGCGTCGTGCGCGAGCCTTTCAGCGTATCGCGCGCAGGCTCTGCTCACCAGCGCCTCAGCCAAATGCGCCTGCGAGCGGATGACGCACGCGCCGAGCGCGCGCTCATGGAGCGGCGCACATCCGGGGCCGGTCTCGCACGTATCAGGGCGGCGCTGGCGGCGGCGCAGCGCGACCGTTTTCGCCGCGAATCCTGGCGCGATACGACGCGTCGGTGCTTCGTTGTCCGCGAGCCTCGACGAGCTCACGGTGCGCAACGTGAGCACCGATCGCGAGGACGAGGCGCCCGGTGCCAGGCTCACGCGCCACCGTCACCGCGGGCTCGACGAGCCC
The DNA here is from genome assembly GCA_034666145.1 of Myxococcales bacterium. Lineage (GTDB taxonomy): Bacteria > Myxococcota_A > Polyangia > Polyangiales > Polyangiaceae > Labilithrix. Next base: position 3,849 of record JAXDMI010001192.1, read on the forward strand.
GGTCGCCGTGGACACGACGCGATCGCTCGCTGCGTCGACATAGAGCTCGGCGACGAGCGGCACCATCGCAGGCGCGCCTTCGTCACCCGGATCCTCGAGCCTACCGAAGCGTGCCGGGAGCGAGGCGAGCGCCGCCGTGTCCTCGCTCGTCAGCGCTTCTTCGTTCGCGCCTCGCGATGCCACGCGCAACGCGACGCGCAGCATGTCGTCGACCTCGGCGAGCGTCACCATCGCGGCCGACGTCGGCGGCAGACCGCCGATGGCGGCGAGACCGCGACGCATCTGTCCCACCGTCGCGACGAGACGCGCGATGACCTCCGGCGCAGCTTCCACGAACGCGGGCAACGGCGCGCCCGTGACCTGCAGCTCCTTCGCAGCGTGCGGCACGCGCGGCGGACGCGGGCGCGAGAGCGGCTGCGCATCGTGCCGCGCATACGTCCACGCGGCGAGCGCGGA
>JAXDMI010001193.1:0-7078 GCA_034666145.1 Myxococcales bacterium
TCGCGCTCGACGCCGGCGCGGCGCGCGAGACGGTAGTGTTCGGCCTCGACGTCGGCAGCACCGGCCACGTCGCCTTCGAGGACCGCGAAGAGCGCACCTTCGACGTCGCATTCGCGATCCCCGCGCCGCGGCCGAGGTAGCCGTCGCGGCGGTCCGAGACGCTCTCGTTCGGTGACGCGGCCTTGACGTACAGCGCGATCCATCCGAAGAAGGAACGGCCCGCATGCGTTATTTCGTGAACCTGGACCCGGCGCCCGACGCGGCGCCCATCGTCGTCGATCTCACCGAGCTGCCGACGGGCGCGCTCGATGTCTCGGTCGGTGGAAAGCGCGTCGACGTCGACGTCGTCTCGCTCTCGGCGGCCACGCTCTCGGTGCGCGTCGCAGGGCACATGGTCGACCTCACCACCGAGGGACAGCCGCCCGAGCTCGGCGCCATCGCCAGCGGCCATCGCTCCTACGTGCGCGTCGAGAGCGAGCGCCAGCGCGCGGCTGCCGCCGCGAAGAAGGGCGGCTCCGCCACGAGCGACAAGCTCGTGAAGTCGCCGATGCCGGGCCGCGTGATCCGCCTCCTCGTCGCCGTGAACGACGAGGTCGCGCTGGGCCAGACCCTCTGCGTGATCGAGGCGATGAAGATGGAGAACGAAGTGAAGGCCAAGCTGGCGTGCACCGTCGCCGAGGTCCACGTCGCCGAAGGCGCGACCGTCGAGGCCAACGGCAAGCTCTTCACGCTCGCATGACCGCGCGCGGCGTAGCGGAGTCGCTCCCGCGCCTCCATCTCGTCCACGGGCCGACGCCCATCGCTCATCTGCCGGCGCTCGACGAGATCGTGGGCGCCGAGGTCTGGATCAAGCGCGACGACGCAACGTCGGGCGCCGAGTCCGGCAACAAGATCCGAAAGCTCGAGTTCCTCCTCGCGGACGCGAAGAAGCGCGGCGCGCGCGTCGTCGTCACGTGCGGTGGTCTCCAATCGAACCATGCCCGCGCCACCGCGCTGACGTGCGCGCAGATCGGGCTGCGATCGATCTTGCTGCTCCGCGTCGCGGACCCGGAGAAGGCACGCGCGACGCCGCTCGCGCTCGAGGGCAACGTGCTCCTCGATCGGCTCGCGGGCGCCGACATTCGGTTCGTGTCTCCGGCGGAGTACCGGCAGCGCGCCGGCATGCTCGAGCAAGTCCGCGCCGAGTCCGACGATCGTGGACTGCCCGCGTACGTCATTCCGGAGGGCGGCTCGAACGGCCTCGGCTCGCTCGGCTACGTCGAGGCGATGCGCGAGGTGCGCGCGCAGATGGACCTCGGGCTCGCCGGCGAAGGCATCTTCGATGTCGTCGCTCACGCGTGCGGCTCGGGCGGAACCGCGGCCGGCGTCGGCCTCGGCGCGGCGCACTTCGCCGTCGCGCGTGAGACGTGGGCATTCGCGGTGTGTGACGATCGCGCCTATTTTACGGCCACCATCACACGCATCGCCGTCGAGTCGCGAGGCTACATGCCGTCGCTTCCCGAGCTCGCGTTCGTCGAGGCCGAGAGAGCGCCCGACCGTCGCAGCGAGAACGGAGGCAACGGCGCCGCGCGCATCGTCGTCGACGATCGCGCGAAGGGCCCGGCCTACGCGTCGATGAACGAAGAGCAGAAGCGCTTCCTCGTCCGCGTGGCTCGCGCGACCGGGCTCGTCCTCGATCCCGTGTACACCGGCAAGGCGCTGTTCGGTCTCGCACAGGCCGTGGAGCGCGGCGAGATCTCGGGCGACGCGCGCGTCCTCTTCCTCCACACCGGCGGACTGCCGGGCTTGCTCGCGCAGGGAGAAGACCTCCGCGAGGCGCTCTGACTCCGGACGCGTGCTAGGGTCGTTCACGAGAAGCACGATGGCGCACAAGCCCCTCTCTCCTGCCGAATCGCGCGCCGCCGCCGCGTCGGCATGGCGAGTCGCCATCGGGGGCATCGCGATCTATGGCGCCGCTCGCATCGCAGCGCTCCTCCTCCAGAGCATGTCGATGCCCGCGGCCGTGGCGCAGGCGGTCATCGCGGAGTGGGGCGCGGGACGGCTCGGCGTCGCGTGGAGCGATCCCACGCAGCCCATGCCCACCACCGGCTCGATCGCGCGTCGTGCCGGGATCGGCGCCGCCGTCGGCGTGATCGCCGCCGGCGTGGTGGTCGGCTTCCTCGCGACGACGCGCGCGGTGATCCTCGAGCGGAGCGCGCCGGCCGCGAGCGCCATCATCGTCGCGCTGATCACCGCCGGCTTCTACGCGATGCGCGACGAGCTCCTTCTCCACGGCCTCGTCGTTCGCGCGCTCGTCAGTGTCCAGTCGTCCGTCGTCAAGGTGATCGCGTGTGGCCTCACGTCGGCGGCGGCCGCGTACGGCGAGATCGGCGCGTCGGCCCCGACCGCCATCGCGGTCCAGGGGCTCCTCGGCATGGTCTTCGGCGCGCTCTGGGTCCGCGATCGCGGGGCGTGGCCGGCCTGGGGTGCCCACACCGCGTGGCTGTTCGCGACCAGCTTCCTCATGCAAGGCGGCATCTTCGAGGCCCGCGTCCTGACGGGCAGCTGGGGAGGCGGCGACGCCGGCCCCCTCGGAGGGACGGCCGCGCTCATCGCCCTCCTTCCGCTCGCGGCCGGCGCGCTTGCGGGCAGCGCTCGCGTCCGCCGACCGGCCTGAGCGCGGGGAACTACCCCGACCAGGGTTACGTCGTGTAACCTCTGTCTCGCGATGCGTGGCACGCAGAGGGGTCCGTTCGATTCCCCGCTCGGTTCCCCGCAGCCGGACGCGAGCGAAATCGCGGCACCATCTCGCCGTTTGACACCTTCGATGGGACTTGCCCCCGACAGTGATGGCCCGAACGACGCGGCCAACGAAGATTTCCTCTTCCATCTCTATCGAGGGAGCGAACTCCTCCAGGACAACCGCGCCCACGAAGCGAAGGAGGAGCTCGAACGCGCGCTCCACCTCCAGCCGCACGACGCGAAGGGCCAGGATCTCCTCGCCGTCGTGTATTTCAGGCTCGGTCTCTACCCGCGTGCCATCTCCATCTACGAGCAGCTCCGGCGCACGAGCCCGCGCGATCCCGCGCTGCTCCTCAACCTCGCCCTCTGTTACCTGAAGACCGGGCAGGCCGGTCTCGCGCGTCGCGATCTCGAGCAGCTGCTCGCGGTGAATCCGACGCATGCCCGCGCGTGGGGCTATCTCGGTCTCGCGTGCGAGAGGCTCGGCGCGCTCGCGGACGCGCAGCGCGCCTTCGAGCAGGGCGGCCACGGCCAGATGGCGCGTCGCATGGCCGATCGCCGTGCATCGCAGGGCCCGCCGCCTCCGGTCCCGGACGAGTCGAACGCCGCGCGCGAGGTGCGTGACGTCGTCGCCGCCGCTTTCGAGGAGCTCGATGCCGGTGAGCTGAGCTTCGGGCTCGCCGAGCCCGCCAGCGATTCGCGCGACAACGCGCCGGACAGCTGGCGACCGATCGAGCTCGGTCAGATCCAGCGCACGAAGCCTGACGGCGCTCCGCTCTCGATGCGTGGCGAGCAGCTCGGCGCCGAGTCGAAGAAGCCCGACACGAAAGACGGTCCGCCGCCCGTCGCTGCGCTACCTCAGCTCGGCGGCCCGACGTCGGCCGGACATCGCGACACGTTGATGGTCGGCGTCGCGCCTCCGCACGCCGCTGCCGATCTCGAAGCGCTGAGCCGGCTGCCGTCGCCGCGTCCGCCGTCGTTCGCAGTCCCCGCGGCCGGCACCGCGGGCCGCACTCGCACCGCGCCCCTGCCCGTCGTGCGTGTGCCCGGAGTCGGGCCCGCCGACATGGGGACGTACGACCCGAATGCGCCGACGAGCAAGCGCACGCTTCCGCCGCCGCCGGTCGTGCGACCGCCGACGGTGCCGCCGCCGGCCGAGCAGCTGACGCGCGAGTCGATCGTCTCGTTCCCGGAATCGGGCACGGTCATCGTCCATCCGTCGGGCGTCGCGCTCGTGCGCACCGCTCCGGCCACCGGCTTCGCCGCGCGCCTCGAGGCGCTCCGCGCATCTTCGAACGCGCTCACGATGAAGCTCCTCGAGCGTCACGTGAAGGGCAAGTCCACCGGCGAGTCGTTCGGCGGCGTCGGCAGCCCGCTCGTTCATGCAACCGGCGAAGGCCAGCTGGTCCTCGCGCCGCGCCCCGGGCGCAAGCTGTCGTCGTTCACGCTGCAAGACGACATGTGCTTCGTACGCGAAGAAGTCCTGCTCGGGTTCGACGGCGAGCTCGTGTTCGAGAACGGGCGACTCGCGACCGGCGAAGGCGAGTTCGTCGCCGTCGTGCAGCTGCGCGGCAAGGGCGCCGTCCTCCTCGAGGCCATCGGCGAGATCCTCACGCTCGAGGTTCAAGGCAACCGTGGCATCAGCGTGCGGCGTGAGGTCGTCCTCGGTTGGTTCGGACGCCTGGTACCGCGTGCGCTCGCTCCCAGCGAAGCGCCATGTGGCCAGCGAGGCCTCGTGAGCTTCGCTGGCGAAGGTCGCGTCCTCGTCGCGAGCGCGTGACGCCCGGCCACAGGCGGGATACATCCGTCCTCGTGCCGGAGCCGGGATCGCAACCGTCGCTGAAGGTGCGGCGCAAAGAGGTCCGCCGCTCGCTCGCGCAGGACGCGGTGAACCTGCCGAACCTGCTGACGTTCGCGCGGATCCTCATGATCCCGCTGTGCCTCTGGTTTCTCGATCAGGACACGCCGCGCGCCGGCTTCTGGTCGGCGATCCTCTTCACGCTCGCGGCGATCACCGACATCCTCGACGGCTATCTCGCGCGCAAGCTCGGTGTCGTGAGCGTGCTCGGCAAGCTCATCGATCCGCTCGCCGACAAGCTGATCGTGATGGCGACGCTGGTGTGGCTCGTTCCGATGGATCGCATGCCGGCATGGGCGGTCATCGTGCTCCTCGCGCGCGAGTTCAGCGTCACGGCGCTTCGTAGCGTCGCCGCGAGCGAAGGCGTGATCATCGCCGCGGGTCAGGAGGGCAAGACGAAGACCGCCCTCCAGATGATCGGCATCATCGCGCTGCTCGTCGGCTACCCGTACCACCTGTCGTATTTCGGCATCGATCTCGGGATCGTCGACTGCGTGAAGGTCGGCCGTGTGCTCGTGTACCTCTCGCTCGTGTTCTCGGTGGCAAGTGCGGCGCAGTACATCCGGCTCTTCGCCGCGGCGGTCGAGGCCAAGGAAGAGAAGCTCCAGGACCGGGACAAGAGCGGGAAATTGCCGTGATTCCGGCGGATACGCTTGCCAGCGGACGAGCATCCGTGCCATCAAGGGGCGGTATGAAGCGGGCTCGCAGCTACCGGATCGTGAGCGTCGTGTTGTGCTTGACCCTTACGGGGTTCATCGCGCTCACGGCGTCGTGCTCGGATTACCAAGAGGGCGAACGCTGCGAGGTCCTCAACGGCAACAGCGACTGCGCCAGCGGGCTGCAGTGCTTGCCGCAGGCGGTCATCAACACGCCGTTCAACAGCAGCGATCGCTGCTGTCCCGTGGATCGCACGACCGCGACGCACCCGGCGTGCATCGTCCAGCAGACGCCGATCGCCGGCGACTCGGCGCCTTCCGACGCGAACACCGGCCCCGCCGCTGACGTGACCGTGAGCGACGCTCCCGTCGAGACGAGCACGATCCCGGAAGCCGGGACGGACGCGGACGCCGCGGACGCCGCCGAAGGCGGCTGATTTGACCGCGGCGAGCAGCGCGCCGCTCGTTGCTGCCACGCTGGTGGAGCACGCGCAGAACGCGCTGATGCTCTCGCTGGCGGTGGTCCTGCCCATCCTCGTGGTGGCGGCCGTCGTCGGTCTCATCGTCGCGGCATTCCAGGCGGCATCGCAGATCCAGGACCCGACGATCGCGCACTTGCCGCGGCTCCTCGCGGTGGTGGCCGCCCTGGTCGTCCTCGGCCCGTGGATGGGATCGCAGATCGGCGCTTTTGCCGAGCGAATGCTCGTCCTTACCGCATCGCGCTGAGCCGTCCCCCGGTGCGCGGAGCGTGGGATCTGACCTGATCCCGGTTCTTTCGCGCTCCATGATCCGATCCGTCACGCAGGCGTGAGGTACGAAAATCCTTGCTGGGGGTAGGACAGATGCTACCTCCTCCCACCATGGCTCGTTCGCTCCTCGCGCTGGTCGTCCTCGGTCCCTTCGCCTCGCTCCTGCTCGGCGGCCTCGGCTGCGCGGCGCCCTCCGGCGATGACGGCGCCACATCGAGCGACTCCGCGCTCACCGACACCGATCAGCTCGGCATCGACGCGCAGGTCCTCCAGATCTGGACGCCCGGCCGCCTCTTCCCGCGTCCGCCGCAGAGCTGGCAGAGCCCGAAGCCGAGTGACGTCGCGATCGACGCCGACGCGCAATGCACGACGGTCGAGAGCCGCAGCTGGTCGACCTGGATCGACAACACAGTCGACTGCACCCAGGCCTTCGCCAACGTCACGCCGTTCGACGTCACGAACGCGGTGGGCCCGGTGATGACGCCTGTTCGCTTCACGGTCAGCAAGAACCAGAGCAGCGGCCAGATCCAGGTCGACCCTGATTTCTGCGATCGCGTCGAGCTCCGCGTCGTCGTCCGCGAGGCCGCGGCCACGCAGGCTTCGTTCGCCGGCGTCGGCTTCTGGTCGAGCCGCGGCGACACGTTCACCCCGAAGAGCGCGCTCCAGGAGGTCGGCCGCACCACGCTCGCCAACCACGAAGCCGCGATCGTCTACCGCTTCGCGGGCATCAGCACCTGCATCTCGAGCGCGCACAACTCCACGAGCGGCAACTCGTTCCAGACGTTCTCCTTCAAGCCTTACGCGGCCTTCGACGCCGCTGTGCCCGGTGGCGAGACGAAGCGGTACCGCGTCTGGGAGCGCATCACGGGCAACCACACCATCGGTCGCTCGTGGCCGGGATCGCAGCCCGTCGTCAACGACACCGGCTTCGATCGGCAGGCCGAGATCCTCGCCCACTGAGCCGCGCCCACTGACGATTGACCCGCGGGCGGGGCTTTGGTACCTCGCCTGAGAATGAGTGAATCCTCACTCAGTTTGCGACGCTCGGGGCGGGCGGGGACCACCCGGAAACCGAAGGATTCCGCTGATGGCGG
>JAXDMI010001194.1:0-10307 GCA_034666145.1 Myxococcales bacterium
CGTCGAGCCGATGCTCGGACGCGGAGGGTGCGTCGTGCCGCCCGCGGCGTTCCTTCCTGCGCTTCGTTCGCTGGCCGACGAGGCCGGCGCATTGCTCCTGCTCGACGAGATCTGGACCGGCATGGGCAGGAGCGGCGCGCTCCTCGCGTCGGCGAGCGCGGGCATCGTCGCCGACGTGATCTGCCTCGGAAAAGGGCTCGGCGGAGGCATTCCGATCTCGGCGTGCGTCGGTCGCGCACGCGTGATGGAGGCCTGGGGCGCGCACGGCGGCGGGACGATCCACACGGGCACGCACTTCGGCTCGCCGCCCGCATGCGCCGCTGCGCTCGCCACGCTGGAGGCGCTGCACGGCGGCCTCGCAGCGCGCGCCGCCATGGTCGGCGCGACATGGATCGCAGAGCTCGCCGCCGCCGGCGCGGCATCGGCCGCGGGTTGGTCCGGGACCGGCCGCGGCCTCATGGTGGGCCTTCGTTTCGGGAGCGCCAAACAGGCGCTCGCCGTTGCCCGTGCGCTCCTCCAGCGCGGCTATGTCGTGCTGACCGGGGGCCGCCGCGGAGACTGCCTCACCCTGTCGCCGCCGCTGACCATCGCACCCGAGCTGTTGTCGGCGTTCGTCGCAGCGCTGACCGAGTGCGCACTGCTAGACTGAGCGGCACCGGCATGCCGACGACGACAATCACCGGCGACATGTTCTCCATCACCGTCGATGGAACGCGCGCCGAGGTCCGCATCTGGCGACGGCCGGACCTCGACTCCGAGAAGGGCGCGCAGAACGCGGCGCGCATCGCCGACGAGGCGCTGAAGCTCCACGCTCACGGCGTGCGCACTGTGCTCCTCGACGTGCGTGAAGCACCCGCGGTCGCCGGGCCGAAGTCGCTCGCGTCGCTCAGCACGATGATGGCGGCATGGGCCACCGCACGCATTCGCATCTGCATCCTCGTCGGCACCGACGACGCGCTGAAGATGCTCCAGTTCACACGCGTCGTGACCGAGGTCGCGCCCCGTGACGCGCGCGTGGTCAAGGACGAAGCCGAAGCGAAGAAGTGGCTCGCGTCCGGCGGCTGAGCGCGCCCTCGCGGGAGAGTCAGTGTCCGAACTGCACGCCGAGGACCGGGCCGACATAGAACTGCGTGCCCTCGGCGACGGTGATGCCGCGACCGGGCTGCTTGTACGCGTCGTTCGGGAGGGGGATGATCGTGTCCGGCCCGGTGACGAGCGTGGGCGCGAAATCGATCCACGCTTGCGCGCCGATGAAGAACTTCGCGCCCGGCGTGTTGCCGAGCAGGATCCCGCCGTCCATCACGAAGCCGAACGTGGTGTAGCCGGCGGACCCATAGCTCTGCTCGGGCGTCCCGTTGCCGCCGGTCGTGCCCGAGCTCTGGACGAAGCGAGTGCCGCTCGGATTGTTGCCAGGATTGTTCGATGCATTGTTCTCGTTGTTGCGCCGGGGAGTGAAGGTCCGCACGGCGACGCCCGGCGCGATGCCGAACGTGAAGCGCACGGTGTCGTCCTTCGACGTGACGCGTGGACCGACACCGAAGAACGCGTTCGGCGCGTTCGACTGATCGCGGAACGTCAGGTCTCCGCTCGTGCTGCCGACCTGCGGGAAGCGATACTTTCGCTCGCGGTGCTCCATCATGAAGAGACCCACCGCCTCGATGCCGTACCAGTCCCACTGCCGGCCGGCACGCAGCGATGCGCCCACTGCGCCGACGAAGCTGCCGTCGTCGTTCGTCTTGCCGGGGACCGAGTCGTCCGGCTGCGCGCCGATCCCGATCTGACCGAAGATCGAGAACCGCACGTAGATGCCGTCGTAGACCGGCGCCTTTCCCATCGCGATCGCCGACACGATCGGGATCTCCTGCACGATGACCTGTCCGCGCCCGAGCGCGATCTCTCGGGTCTGCGGCGTCTGACCGGGCAGCGAGACCTCGATGCGATGTGTTCCCTCCGGGAGCTCGCCTTCCCATGAGCCGGTGCCCACGGTGTTGCCGTCGACGACGATGGTGGCACTGGCCGGGACGGTGGTGATGCGCAAGCGGCCTTGCAGCGCCGCGGCATCGAGCGCGAGATCGAGACGATCCTTCTGAGCGACGACGACCTTGCGGGCATCGGAGGAGAAGCGAGCGCTCTTCGCCTCGATGACGTGCTCGCCCGCGGGGACGTCGCCCTCCCATGGTGCGGGTCCCTGATCGTGGCCGTCGATGAAGACGTGGACGTCACGTCCGTTTTGCTCGCGGACGACGACGTGGCCGACGGTCTTCTCCACCTCGAGCTTCACGTCGATCTTCTTGGTCTGCTGAGAGTCGACGGTGAACGGCTGGTCGACGTGCGTGAAGCCGGGCTTCGACACGCGGAGGGTGTGTCCGCCGGTCGCGGCGACGCGCTTCGGTTTGCTCATCGGCGAGCGGCCGACGCTCTTGCCGTCGATCTCGATCTCCGCGTCGGGCTCGCTGACGTCGACGACGACGGTGGCGGTGAGCACACCGAGCTCGTCGAGCGCTTGCTGCACGGCCTTCTTGTCGGCCGGCGTGATCTGCGCGTCGTGCTTCGCGAGCATCTGCTCGTAGGCGTCGTAGGCCTCGACGAAGTGCTTCAGGTTCCGATGGCACTGCGCGATGTTCTTCAGCGCCGAAGCTCGCCCACCGAGTCGATACGACTGCTCGAAGGCGATGAGTGCCTCCGCGTACGAGCCCTCGTTGTAGAGCCGTAGACCGCTCTCGAAGTTCTTCTTCGCGGTGGCCTCGTCGGCGGCGCTCGGCTTGCCGGCGGGCGCGCTCGGAATGGGCTGCGCGAACGCCGGCGTACCGACGAGGAGCGTGACGACGGCGAGTAGCGTGAGGAGCCAGCGCTTCATGTCAGTACGCGGTCGACACGCCGGCCGCTCCGTACTGCGTGGTGCCCGGCTTGGTGGTGCTCGTCGTCGTTGCGGTGGGAGCTGCGCCGGTGCCCGCGACGGGACGGCCTGCGGGTCGCGCACCGGCGTCGGCTGCGATCGCCGTGGTGGTCTTCGTTGCCGCCGTCGCGCTCGGCGCCGGCGGTACGTCGCCGGTCTCGGCGAGCGAGGAGCCGAGCGGCTGCAGACGCGTCGTCGATACCGCGGCCGCGGCCGGCGCCGCGGCCGGCGATGCGGACGGCGATGCCGAGGCCTCCGTGGTCGACGCCACGAGACCTCCGCCCGCCGGTGGCGTCGTCGATGGTCCACGCGTCATGACCGCGACGACGATCACGCCGCCGACCGCCGCCGCGGCGAGCGCGAGCCAGAGCGCAGCGCTTCGTTTCGGCGGCAGCGCCGCCTCGTACTCGGTGCGTGCGCCCACCACGACGCCGGTCCCCGTCGGCGGAGACGCAGCCCCCGAGCTCGCTCGAGCCGCGACGCGTCCGTCGCTGCGTCCGTCGTCGTGCCGGTCGGAAGGTGGCGGCGCCAGCGCACCGAGATCGGGATTGGACGCCGTCGGCGCCATGCGCGCCGCCTCCGCGAGCTTCTTCGCGAACGAGGAGGCGTCAGGCATGCGCGTGGCGACGTCGTGCGTGAGCGCGCTCTCGATCACGCGCGCGATCGCGGCGGGCACCCACGGCGCGACCTCCTCGATGGGACGCGGCTTCTGCGTGACGATCTGCACGATCATCTGCTCGTACGTGTCGCGCGCGTCGTACGCAGTCCGACCGGCGAGCGCTTCGTAGAGCACCGAGGCCAGAGACCACACGTCACTGCGTGCATCGACGGGCAACCCCTGCGCCTGCTCGGGCGACATGTACATCGGCGTGCCCATCACCGAGCCTTCGCGCGTGAGCGTGCTCGACTTCGCGTCGTGCTCGGGCCGAACCAGCTTGGAGATCCCGAAGTCGAGGATCTTCACCGACACCGAGCCGTCCTCGCGCTCGGTGAGGAAGAGATTGGCCGGCTTGAGATCGCGATGCACGACGCCGGCGGCGTGGGCCTTTCCGAGCGCGCGCGCCGCCTGCGTCGCGATGGTCACGGCCTCGTCGACGGGGATCTTTCCGCCGCCCTTCTCGAGTCGCGAGGAGAGGTCCTCGCCGACCAGCAGCTCCATCACCATGTAGAGGCCGACCGCGTCATCTTGACCGACGTCGAAGACCTGCACGATGTGCTCGCTCTCGACGGCGCTCGCGGCCCGCGCCTCGCGACGAAAGCGCGCGGCGAGCTCGGTGGAGCGCGCGTGCTCGTGCTCGATCACCTTGATGGCGACGCGCTTGCCGATCTCGACGTGCTCGCCTTCGTAGACGGCGCCCATGCCGCCGCTGCCGATGCGGCGCTTCACCAGGTACTTGCCGGCGATCGTCGTTCCGATCATTTGCAGAGCCCCGGTGGTGTTCCGCACACGGCGACGGGACAGCCGCCGCCACTGCAGGTGCCTCCGGCGGCGCCGGCATCCGTGCAGTCAGCGCTCGATGCGCAGGCGACCTGCGCCGCGGGGCAGTCGGCCGCGCAGTACGACTCGGTGTCGAACACGCAGCACTTCGTGTTCGCGGGACAATTCGTATTCGCCGTGCAACGCGCCGAGAATCCCGAGCACGTGGTGTTGTTGACGCAGCTGCCGCTGTTCTTGTTGGTGATGCAGCAGGTGCTGAAGTTGTTGGTGCCGCCGGCCCCGCCGTTTCCGCAGAACCCGGAGTAACTGGGGCAACCAGGGCCGGGGCAGTTGCCGACGCCGAACGGCTTGCAGTCGACGCTTCCGACGTTGTTGGCCGCGCCGATGGCGGCGCAGCGCGCTGCGGGTCCTGCGAGATCGCTGCAGTGCTGGAGGAAGCACGCGAAGTCGGGCTCACCGGTGCAGAAGCACCCGCCGCCGAAGCCGACGAGCTGCTGGTTTCCGTTCATCGGATGGCAGCACTGCCCGGTGCAGCTCGTCGGCGTGTCCGGGAAGCCGTGGGATTGAATCCCTGTGATGTAGGCGAGCGAGTACGTGCCGAACGTCTGTCCGAGGCCCCAGAACGTTTGCGATCCGGTGCTGCCGTTCGGTGTGCCGTCGATGGCGAGTGGGGTGAAGACACCCGCCGCCGTCGAGAGCGCGGGAACGAGCGCGCGGTCCTGCTGTCCTCCGCTGAGGTTGTCCGAGCCGTGGAAGCTCACCTGGAAAAACTTCGCGGGCTGCTGGTCGGCGCTCACGGCGTAGATCGGAACGATGAGACCGGTGTCGAGCGTCCGCTCGCCGGCGGTCGTGATCGTGATCGTGGTGGGCTTCGCGAAGGTGCCCGGCCCGAACGTGACGTCGAACGCGCCGTCGGTGGACGCGATGATCTCGGTCTTGTCCGGCTGCACGACGCGCGAGAAGGCGGCCCCGCTGGCGCCGTCTGCGCTGCCGTCGAAGGAGCCGTCGTACTCGCCGTTCTTGCAGCCGACGCCGGTCGACGTCGCCACGAAGGCGACCCACGTCGCCCCGAAGACGAAGGTCACGAAGCGCGTTGCGCTCACCACCTCAGGCTATCTCGGTTTACCCCAAGGGGTGGTCCCTGCGATCCCCAGGCGTGGCTCATCACGTCTCGCGACACCCGATAAAACGTAAGGATTACCAGCGAACGCGTACGGTGCGAGCTTTGCTTACACTGTGCTCCGCCCCATGAAGAAGCTCGCGCTCCTCGTTGCTGCCTCTCTCGTCGCCGTCGCCGGCTGCGCCGCGGAACCGTCGGATGACGCAACAGCGGAGCCTTCGCAGACGGGCGAGGACGCATTCACCGCGCGCGCGTCGAGCCACGCCATCGTCCTCGCGCACGGCTTCGACGGCTCGCGCACCAATCGATGGAGCTTCTACCAGGTCGTCGACAAGCTGCGCGCCGACGGTCACGTCGTTCATGCCGCGCAGGTCTCTCCTTACAAGGGCGTGCCCGCGCGAGCCGCCGAGCTCGCCGCGCATGTCGACGCCGCGCAACGCGAGTGCCGCGCGAAGCCGGGGTGCGATGCCAGCAAGGTGCACATCATCGCGCACTCGATGGGCGGCCTCGACTCGCGCTACCTCATCTCGAAGCTCGGCTACGGCGATCGCGTCGCATCGCTCACCACCATCTCGACGCCGCATCGCGGGTCGGCCATCGCCGACGTGCTCCTGAAGATCATTCCTGACGATCTCGACAAGGCCGTGAACGCGATGGCCTCGGTGTGGGGCCGCACGTTCACCGACCGCGATCTCGCCGACGACAGCGACCTGAAAGCAGCGCTCTCCTCGATCAGCGAGAAGGCCACTGCCGCGAGCTTCAACCCCGACGTGAAGGACGACCCGCGGGTCACGTACGTCTCGTGGGCGGGCGTCAGCGCCGTGCTCGGGATCCCGAACCCGAAGGACTACGACGCCTGCGAGGGCAAGATCCAGACGCGCCTCGGCATCCGCGACGGAATGGACGCGACGCTGGTTCCCGCCGCTGCGTTCGTCGCGCACGGTACCGAGCTCCGACCCAACGACGGCATGGTCACGGTGGAGAGCGCGAAGTGGGGCACGTTCATGGGCTGCATCCCGGCCGATCATCTCGGCGAGGTGGGTCAGCCCAAGCAGGGCCGTCACCCGCTCACCGGCTTCGATCACATCGAGTTCTACCGCAAGATGGCGTCGTCGCTCGACGACCAGGTCGCCGCGCACGCGCGATGACGGGGCCGCGCGTTTCGCGCGGGTGATGGGAGAGCTGGCAGTCCCTGAATCTCGGTACTAAACGAGGCGTGTGAGTCTTCCTGGAACCAGCGCGAGCCTCCACGCGCGCGCTCGCGCGATGGTCGCGGCCTTCGAAGCGGGCGCTCCTCCGCCCGAGCCGTTCGACGCGCTCGCCTGCGATCTCGCGCGCCATCAAGCAGCGAGCATCGAAGGATACGCGCGTCTCTGTCGCGCACGCGGCGTCGACCCCGCCAAGCTCACGAGCGCCGCCGACATCCCCGCGGTGCCCACCGACGCGTTCAAGATGACGCGCGTCGCGACCTTCGACGCGAGCGAGACGGTCACGACGTTCCGCACCAGCGGCACCACGGTGGGAACGCGTGGCGAGCATGCGTTGCGTGACGTCTCGACGTACGACGCCGCCGCGATCGCGTTCGGACGTCGCTGGCTGGCCCGCGACCTCGAGCGCCCGGTGCCGGTCGTCGTCCTGGGTCCGTCGCCGCAGCAAAGCCCCGACTCGTCGCTCGTCCACATGTGCGCGGCGTTCGTCGAGGCGTTCGGCCATCCCGCTCCGGTCGCGGCCACGTATCTGATCGACGCCGACGGCGTTCTCGACATCGCGGCGTTCGACGAACGCGTCGCGATCGCGCTCGCCAGGGTCGAGCCGATGTTGATCCTCGGCACATCGTTCGCGTTCGTGCACTTCGTCGATGCCGTGGGCAAGGCCAGCTTCGATCTGCCGCGCGGTAGCCGTGTCATGCAGACCGGCGGCTACAAGGGACGGAGCAGGGAAGTGCCGCCCGACGTCTTGCGCGCCGATCTCGCGCGCGTCTTCGACCTCGACGTTCGTTCGATCGTCGGCGAGTACGGCATGACGGAGCTGTCGAGTCAGTTCTACGAGCGCACGCTGTTCGACGAGACCGCGCCGCTCGGCCTCTACGCCGAGCCGCCGTGGGCCAAGGTCATTCCGGTCGATCCCGACACGCTCGCGCCCCTCGCCGACGGCGCGGTAGGGATCGCGAAGGTCGTGGACCTCATGAACGTCGACAGCGCCGTCGCCGTTCTCACGCAGGACCAGGTGCGCCGCGTTGGACCCGTGAATACAGGCGGTTTCGAGCTCCTGGGACGCGCGCCGGGCGCGCCGCCACGGGGCTGTTCCATCGCCATCGACGAGATCCTCGGCAGGGCCGGGACGGGCACCGAGTAGGATCGAGCGATGACGCGAAGCGCCGCCGAACGCATCGCCGACGTGCGCCGCTTGCAGAAGGCAGCGCGCAACGTGATCGAGCAACGCGGCGCGCTCGTCGCGGCGATCGTCGAGTCGACCGGTCTCTCCGCCGAGGGCGTCGAGCTCGGACTGACGAAGCACGTCGAGGTCGACGCAGCCGATGCCGAGCTCTCTGCGCTCGTCGCGCGAGCGGGCGATCTCTCGCGCGTCGCGGTGGTGCTGTCGGCGAACGTCTTCGTCGGAGCGCTTCGCGCCGTCGCCATCGCGCGCGCTGCTTCGGATGACGTCGTCGTGCGTCCCTCGCGTCGCGATCCCGCCTTTGCGCGAGCGCTCGTCGAGGCGGCGAACGCGCTCGGCGACACGCACCTCCGCATCGTCGACGACCTGGACATCGCCAGCATCGAGGAGGGCGAGATCCACGTCTACGGTCGCGACGAGACCATTGCCGACATGCGGAAGCTGGCGCGGCCGGGTGTGCGCCTGCGCGGGCACGGCAGCGGCATGGGCGTCGCGTGGATCTCGGCAGGCGCCGACGTCGACGTCGCTGCGCGCGGTCTCGCCGACGACGTCGTCGTGTTCGATCAACGCGGTTGTCTCAGCCCGCGCATCGCTCTCGTGCTCGGCGACGAAGGACGCGCATCGGCGCTCGCCGACGCGCTCCACGCCGAGCTCGAGCGCCTCGACGTCACGGTCCCGCGCGGGGCGGTGCCCGCCGAGGAGCGCGCCGCCGCGGGACGTTACGTCGCCACCATGACCTACGCGTGCCGTGCGCTCGTGGGCAGCGAGCACGCCATCGGCATCGCGCCGCCGGGAGCGCCGCTGGTGCTGCCGCCGCCGTATCGCACGGTGCACGTCGCCGCGTGCTCGTCGCTCGAAGAGGCGGCGAAGCTGCTCGCGCCGCTCGCGAAGGGCGTCGTCACGATCGGCAGCGACGATGCCGAGTCGGCGCGCGCGCTGGCGCCGTCGTGGGCGCGCATCGCCCCGCTCGGGATGATGCAGCGACCGCCGCTCGACGGCCCGGTCGATCTGCGCGAAGGCTGAGCATCGAGGCGTTCACGGGAGCGCCCACTGCGTGGTGCTGCCGGGCTGTCGCTCCGGAGCGTTGTTCGCGACGAGGATGCTTCCGCCGATCCCGAGCGCCGCGCCGATCCCGAGGAGCACGAGCCCGACCGGCAGGAACACCCGCGCGTCGCCCTTCGTGTTTCCACCCGTCGTGCTCGGACCAGGGTCCTTCGCCGTCGCGCCGACGACCGTCGCTATCGTTCCCATGAGGAGGAGGCCGCCCGCCGGCAACAGCATGGCGATGCCCCCCACGTAACCGCCGTTCGCCGGCTTCTCACGACCGAGGGCGTGTCGGACGGCGGTCGGCTGCGCAGCCACCGTCACGTCCGCCGTGCTGGTGCGAAGCGGATCGCTCGTCGATTCGAAGACGAGCGAATGCCACCCGAGCGGAAGATCGATGGCGCACGGCGTGAGGCACAGCGGTCGCATCTTGCGATCGAGCTGCGCGGGCGCCATCCACGCATTCTTGCCGCCCAATGCGGGAGTGGTCCGCGTGGTGAGCTCGGTGACCTCGAAGACCTTGGCCTTCTCGCCGACGACATCGACGACGAGGCGCCCATCGCTTGCCGCCGTGGCAGCGGCCGGAACCACCTCGGGTGTGATGGCGGCGCGCTCCGGCATCGGAGGCGGCGGCCGATTGTGGACGCAGCCGCTCGTGCATAGGGCGAGCGCAACGACGAGAGCGACGACCGAAGAAGATGAAGACGTGACCATGTGCGGCCTCCGGCAACGATGCTTGCAGGTCGGCGCGCGCGAACATGTCGAGGCGATTAACTTCGCGTAACGGCGACGACCGGCTCGGCGGTCATCTGCGATCGCAGGATCGCCAGCTGTTCATGGATGATCCTGCTCATCGTGCCGCTCTCTCTCGCCTTCATCCATCGGATCATCGACGAGAGAAAAAGCTCCTTCAGATACGCAAATGAAAAACCGTGCGTAGCTTCGACGAGGGCGACGCTCTGCTCGGCGCTGATCCGCATCGCCGGATCGAGCCGTGCGCTCCACGACTGTGCGTAGCGCTCGCGCTCCATCGCGGATGGAAGCGCGAACGTGTACTTGCGATCGAAACGGCTCGGGCGCTCGAGGATGGCGGGGTCGAGGTTCTCGGGATGATTCGTGGTGGCGAGTGTGAGCAAGCCCGACGCGTTCGCGAAGCCGTCGAGCTGGTTCAGGAACACGGAGCGATTCTCGTCCGTGATCATCGCGTCGAGATCCTCGAAGACGAGACAGCACGGCGTGACCTCGTGCGCGCGAGAGAAGATCTTCGCGATGTTGGCGTCGTCGGTCTCGTACTTCGACTTGAGGCTCTGGACGTAGAGGCAGGACACGCCGAGAAACTTGATGACGGCACGAAGGCAATGGGTCTTGCCGTTGCCGGGCGGTCCGAGGAAGAGGACGCCGCGCTTCCAAGGCAC
>JAXDMI010001195.1:0-6063 GCA_034666145.1 Myxococcales bacterium
GATCTGCGTGGTGACAGCGAGCTCGAGCCTCTGTAGTCGCCGACGAACCTAGATCGGCGAGCATCGCTCACTTCTTCTTGGCCTCGTCGCGCGGGCCTGGGCCGCCGAAGATGCTCGTGTGCATGCACATGCCCTCGGCGTACGTGACGCGGTGAGCCTCCTCGGGGCCGAGCGACTGCGCGAGATCGGTCTCGAACAGCTTCGCTTCGGCGGTGAGCGCGAGGAACATCTTCGCGACCGGGTTCGACTGCACGCTCGGATCGAGCTGCGAACGCTGGCCGGCGCGGAGCTCGCCGACCTCCCACAGGGCTTCGTGCGCGGCGTCGGAGTCCTTCGTCTTCGACGAGTCGTTGATGAGATGGATGCACGTGTCGAGGCCGATCCGATCCGCGATCTTCTCGCTGCCGACCTCCGCCGCGCAGAGCGGGCGGACCACGCCCCACTGGCGCTGATGTGACTGCGCGTAAGCGGCCTGGAGGACCGGTCCGTCGTGCGGCGCGAGCGCCAGCTTCTGCAGCGTGTCGGGCTTGGGCAGCCAGCCCGTCTCGCGACTGCACGGCACCTGGAACTTCATGGTGCCGTCCTTCGCGAGCTCCTTCCAGTCGTCGGGGCTGAGATCGAAGTCGGACTTCGGCCGGCCGCCGTCGCTCTTCGCGGCGAGCTTCTGCTCGGTGTTCTTGAGCGTCTGTTCGAGCTCGACCTTCTGCGCCGCGATGGCCTCGAGGCGGGCGCGATACTCGCTCACCTGCGCGACGAGGTTCTCGTTCGCCTGCGCGAGCGGCGCATCGCCGGCGGCGTTCGCCGCCACCTTCGCGTCGAAGCTCTTCGCTCCCTCGCCGAGCGCGCCGCTCTTCGTCACGCCACCCGCGCTGAGCTGCGCGCCTTCACCGGCGGCGAGATCCGCATGCTCGCTCGCATGAGAGACGGCGACCTTGCCCTCGTACACGGCCACGAAGGCCAGCGCCGAGAGGCCAGCACCGATGAGACCCGACTTCACGTCACGCTTGTTCATGTCCGCACCCTCGATGCTGTTGCTCTGGCCTTCGCCGCGGACCTTCACGGCGAAGCACGTTCCCTTGACCTCGACGTCGCCCGCGGGCGTGTGCACACGGAAGCGCGCTCCCGGCTCGACGCGATAGAAGACGTCGCCGTGATCCTGCACGACGTCGTCGCCGTCCCACTTCACCTGCGCACCGGGCTCGAGCACCGCGAGCGCCCGCGACCCGAGCTTGACCTCGATGCGATCCTTGGCGATGGCCACACCGTGCACATCGGGCGTGCTGGTCACGCGCAGCACGATCGCCGCCGCGAGCGCGAGGACGCCGGCAATCCCGGCCGCGTTCCCCCATCGCCGCCGCGCCGTCCTCGCCGTGGCCGTAGCCGTGGCCGTCCCCGTGCCCGATCTCGTCTCGCTCCTCGTCTCGCTCTTCCCTTCCGCCCGAACTTGCATGAGCACACGCTCCGCAAAATTCGACGGCGGAAGCTGCGGCTCCCACGCCTGCAGATCGATCTTGTCGTCGTCGTCCTGGTTGCTCACGACGTCCTCCATTCGCCCTTCAAGGCTTCGCGCATCTTCTCGCGCGCACGAAAGAGGCGCGTCTTGGCAGTGTTCTCGGGAATGGTCAGCGCCTCGGCGATCTCGGCGATCGAGAGCCCGTGGAGATCGGCGAGCACGAGGGCGGCACGCTGATCGTCGGGCAACGTGTCCGCGGCCTCGGCGATGGCGCGACCGAGCTGCCGTCGCTCGAGCGCGAGCTCCGGCGTCGAACCGGTGCGCGACGTGTCGTTGCTCTCGTCCAGCTCCGTCTGATCGAGTCGCTTCTTCTTGCGCGCATCGAGCGCGAGGCGCGTGGCGATGGTGAGGAGCCACGTCGACGGCTTCGCCGACCCCGCCAGATCGAACGCCGGGAAGGCGCGATACGCACGGACGAACGTCTCCTGCGCCAGGTCTTCGACCTCCGGGGCGCGCCCGTGCCCGAGCATCCGCGAGAGCAGCGCGAACACCATGCGCTCGTAGCGCACCACGAACGCGCGGAACGCCATCGGGTCCTGCGCGCGGCAACGCTCGAGGACGGACGTATCCAGCGCGGCGGGAGGGCTGGCCTCTCGACTGCGTGGGAACGCGACGCTCATGGCAACGGCCATCATCGCCGAGTGTCACGAGCGGGCGCCGGAAAGGTTCCCCGACCCCCGGAAGAATCTTTCGAAATCCGCGAAACCTAGGGCAGGAAGCGGGGCGGCCCGATGTCGTGGAGCCGCCCGGACGCGATGAAACGTTGCGAAAACAGGTGGATCCGGTCGATCTGGGCCTCGTCGAGAAAGACCCGACCGCCCGTCCGGGAGTAGCTCATGAGATTGTCGGGGACGTCGCTGTGGCCGTTGCCGAAGAAGTGCCCCAGCTCGTGGGCGAGGACGGTGCGCGGCGCGATCTTGGACAGGATGAGGAAGCGTTTTCCGTCCGGCTTGCTGGTCCACGCCACGCCTTTTCGGAAGCGACCCGGCTCGTCGACGTCCTCGAGAGCGGCGACGACGAACACGTCGATGACGTTCTTCTCGGCGAGCGGCGCGAGGGCGTCGCGATCGGCGCGCGAGTGCATCTGCGCGTGCGCGGCGGGGATCTCGCGGCGAAGCGTCCAGCGGAAGCGAACGCCGAGCGGTCCATAGAGCTCGTTGGCGTCGTCGATCTGCGTGCTGATCCACGCGTCGCTCGCGGCGGGCGCGCCGTCCTCGAGGGCGACCGCGATCGAGATGGGAAAGGTGACGTCGGACGGCGCCGGCGCTGCGTGCGCGTCATGCGCGACGAGCGCGCACGCGAAGGCGACGGCGCCAGAAACGGCGAAGAACGAGGCAGCGGGCTTCACGGATTGTCAGCTCGCCTTGCGCGACAGCACCGCGCGCATCGCGGGATGCCGCTTGATCTGCGCGAGCGCCTGGCCGAGCAACGTCTTGCCCGGCTCCATCTTGTGCCACGGCGAAGCGCCGCTCGGATGCGGGAGCGGCACGACGTCGAGCTCGACGCCGTGCCATCGCGTGCGAAAGACCTGACCGACGATGGCATCGAGCTTCTTGCCCGCGACCGCCTTGCCGAGCACCTCCGAGATGGCGAGCGAGCCGACCGCGAGCACGAGCTCCGGCTGCAGGATGGCCACCTCGCCTTCGAGATACGTGCGGCAGCGCGCGATCTCCTCGAAGTCCGGCTTGCGATCGCCACCGCCGTTTGCCTTGCCCGGGAAGCAGCGCGCGACCGCGGCGATGTAGACGCGATCGCGGAATTCCTCTTCGCGGATGCCCATCGACTCTTCGAACCAACGGAACAGCGTCTTGCCCGCCGTCCATGCGAACGGTCGACCGAAGCTGCCTTCACGTGGCCCCGGCGCCTGCCCCACGAGGACGACCTTGGAGAGAACCGGCGGCCCGTGGACGACGGGGCCGATCATCTTGGGGCATAGGCGACAGCCGTCGAGCTCACCGTGGAGCGTGCGGAGCCGGACGATCTGCGAAGGCACGACGTCTCCTTAGCAAACTCGGCGCGCTTGTTCTCGCCTTCAGTCCCACGCACGCAAGCGGGAGCGAAAGCGACCCACGATTCCCCATGCGGCGTCACGACGGAGCGTGATGCCGATCATGGTGCCGAGGATGGCGAGGCCCGAGACCGAGAGCAGTACGAAGCCGATGCGATGATCGCGCAGCCCCGCGTGTACGAGGTTCGCGACGACATCGAGCGTCAAGAACATGGTGCCGAGCGCGAGATACGCGCGGACGCGCAGCACGAGACCCGCCACGACGCCGAGCAAGCACACCACGCCGAAGATCACCGCGTAGGTGCCGCCGTCTTCGGCGGCGCCGAGACGGAACGTGAGCTTGAGGCCCGCGGGGAGATAGAGGAGCGCGCCGCCGATGATGCGTAGCGCCGAGCGCGAGGAGGCCGACATCTTGGGCGCGAAGATCTGAGCGAGCGCGGTGACGAAGATGCCGACCGGACCGACGAATACCTCCGCGCCGTCGAGGCCCTGCGCCACCGCGAACACGATGAGCGCGAGGTTCGCGGCGAGCGCCGCGAGCGAGCCGAAGATGCGACTGCGCTCCACCCAGGCCATCGCGCCGTAGAGCGCGCTGATGCCGAGCGCGAGCCCCGCCGCTTCGTTGGTCGCGCCGCGCGTCGTGAGCACGAGGAGCGCGATGGGCAGCACCGCTGCGAAGCGGCGCGTGGCATCGGCGACGGCGGGCACCTTGCGACGGCGCGCCACCACCGCCACGCCGAGGAGCGAGAACCCGTAGAGCAGACCGATGATCGCGTCGACCTCGGGACGGAAGCGGAACGAGCGCGTGGCGAACGCGTAGAAAGCGACGAGGAGGCCCTCGACGAGCGCGACGTGACGCGCGGTGCCTTGCCAGGCGACGGCATGGACGCTCACGGCAACCAGGAGACCGAGCGCGCCGAGCCCGCATGGACCTTCCATGAGCCCCGCCGGCTGCGAGCCGTCGCGCAGCGCCACGTAGAGGCACATCACCAGCGTGCTCGCGACGAGCGCGACGTCGCGACCGAGCGAGAAGCCGGACACGGCGTCGTCGCGACGCGCGCGCTCCGAGGCGATCGCGGCGCCGTGGGCAAGGGTGGCGGAGACGGCAAGCGTCAGCGCGAGCAGCGCGCCCTCGCGTGTGACGAGGACGTCGACGGCGAGCGCGCCGCTGCCATCGACCGCGCGCGTGAATGCCGCGGCGAACCACGCTCCGGCAACGGCGACGATCACCGGCGGCGCGATGAGCAGCAGCCTCGCGAGATTGCCGCGCCACGCGAGCGCTCCTGCTGCGCACGTCACGGCGAGGATCGCGAACGTGAGCGCGGGCGCGTACGTGACGATCCACTGCGTATCGAGCGCGCGTGATGCGAGCGCGACGACGTTGGGCGCGGCCGCGACCGCCGACGTCGGGCCGCCCGCGGCGAGCGCGTACGCGAGCGCGATCTGCGCGTAGGCGAGCGCGACCAGCTGTGTCGCCCCGAGCACCGTCGGATCGTGACCGCGTGCGCCGCGCGACGTGGACACGCGACGACCCGCGAGCACGATGGCGAGACCGAGCAGGGCGATGGCCGGCCCGGCCCAGACCGGAACGAACGCGCCCGACTGCGCGAAGGCATGCACGAGGAGCGGCGCGCCGAGCACCACCGGCACCGCGCGATACGCCGGAGAGAGCGCCGCCGCCGCGAGCGCACCGGCGACGGCGAATGCCACGGCGGTCGGGATCGACGGCTGCCACGCGAGCCCGAGCGTGAGCGCCGCCGCCGTGATCGTGATGGGAACGGCGATGGCGCGCTCGATCTCCGGGCCTTCGTGCTCGGCGCGCGCGAACACCGTGGCCCGCAGCACGTGCGCGAAGCGCGAAGAGCGTGTGAACGCGAGCAGCAGAGCGCCGAGCGCTGCCGACGCCACGGCGAGGCCGAGCCATCCGCGATTCCACAGCGCGAGCTCCGTGTCGCCCGCGCTCAAGAAGCGTGCAGGATCCAACCAATCGAGACGAGCGGCATCGGCGGTGAGCGCCGGCACCCAGCGACCGCCCGGCGGATCGAGCGGAACGAGCGACGGGCCCGTGAGCGCGCGCTGCGCGAAGCCGAGCAGGCTCGCCAGCGAAGCGAGCAGCAGGCCGATGTGCAAGAGCGGCTCGCGACCGTACGAACGATAGAGGAGGAGCGCACCGATGGCGCTCCCCGCGAGGAGCAGCGGCGGGACCACCGCGAGGCTGCGCGTCGGCGTCGGACCGCCCACCAGCACGGCATCCACGAAGAGGAGGAGCGCCAGCGCGAGCACGCCGAAGTGCGCGACGTGGTGATAGCTGGGCCCGTGGTCGGGACGATCGAGCGCGCGGCCGATGCGGGGACCGACCTTCACGATCGCCCGGGCGAGGAGCCACACCAGCACGATGACGATCGACAGGCGGAAGCCCACGACGTCAGGCGCCAGCGGTCGCCCGATGCGATACGCGACGGCGGTGAGCCCGATGACGGGCGCGGCGATCCAGAGCGTCGCGACGTTGCCGCGCGCGTGGAAGCGCTCGAACGCGCGCGTC
>JAXDMI010001196.1:0-4397 GCA_034666145.1 Myxococcales bacterium
GGACAGGTCGTCCATCGCCGGCTGATCGTAGATCGCCAGCGTGTAGTCCATGTCGAAGCCGATCCACGAGATGCCGCTCAGCTTCAGGTTTCGATTGCAAAATACACGCGTCGGACGCGGAATTCCCGGCCCTGGCGTTCGCGACGCGAAGTCGTCGAGCGGGAGATGCAGCTGCTGCGTGTGCGGAGGCGCTTCGCTCTGCGATGCGGACACTGGACTGAAATAGTACCATCCCCGCCCAGGGATGGCGGACGATCGTACGCAGCTGAGCGGTCCCGCCACGCTGGCTGCGTCGAGCGAGGGCAAAACGGTCGCGCTCGATCGGCAGCCCGATAGTGTCGACAGCGCCGTCCCCGCGTCGCTCGATCCGCTGGCCTCGCTCTCCGCGCTCGCGGTGGGGGAGATCATCGGCGAAGGCGGCATGGGCGTCGTCCGCACTGCGATCCAGCGGTCGCTCGCGCGGACCGTCGCCATCAAGACCACGCTGCCCGATGCGTCACCGGCGCAGGCCGAGCGGATGCTCCAAGAGGCGTGGGTCACCGGCTTCCTCGAGCACCCCGGCGTCGTTCCCGTCCACGACATCCTGCGCGGCGACGACGGACCGGTCGTCGTCATGCGACGCATTCGCGGCGCGACATGGGAAGAGCTGCGCGCCGACGAAGAGTGGGCACGAGCCCGCGGCGCACGCGACCTGCTCGAGCAGAACCTCCGCACCTTCGTGCGCGTCTGCGAGATCCTCGAGTTCGCACACGCGAAGGGCGTCATGCATCGCGACATCAAGCCTGCGAACGTGATGCTCGGCTCGTTCGGCGAGGTTTACCTCCTCGACTGGGGCCTCGCGCTCGCTCTGGACGACGAGGCCGCGGTGCACCTCCCCCGCGCCGGCATGTCGAAAGACCTCGCCGGCACGCTCGCCTATGCCGCGCCCGAGATGGTGGCTGCGGTCGACGCTCCGCTCGGTCCGCACACCGACGTGTATCTCCTCGGGTCCGTGCTGTTCGAGCTCGCGACGGGGCGTCCGCCGCACGACAAGCCGACGGTGACGAAGACGTTCGAGTCGATCGCCGCGTCTCCGCCCGTCGTGCCCGACGACGTGTCGCCGATGCTCCGAACGATCTGCACCCGTGCGCTCGCGAAGGAGCCCTCCGCGCGATACGCCGACGCGTCTGCGTTACGTCGCGACGTGCTGGCTTTCCTGAGGCTGCGCGACTCCGAGCACGTCGTCCTGCAGGCGCAGCGCGCGCTCGACGGCCTGCGCGACGCGTGCAAGCTGACCGGCGAGCGCCGCGAGATCTACGACCTCTACGGCGAGTGTCGCTTCGCGTTCCGCGAGGCGCTCCACATGTGGCCCGAGAACGACACGGCGCGAAAGGGCCTCGCTTCGGCCGCGACGTTGGTGATCGAGCACGAGCTCGCGCGCGATCCGCGCGTGGCGATGGCGCTGCTCGAGGAGACGCCTGACGTCGAACCAGAGCTTGCCGCGCGGGTCCGCGAGGCCACGGCGGCGGAGACGAAGGAGCGCGAACGGCTCGCCAAGCTGGCGCACGCGCACGATCAGCACACGGGGCTCGGCGCACGTCGAGTCCTCTTCGTGCTCCTCGGCTTGTCCTGGGCGGCTTCGCAGTTCGCCGATCGCTTCGTGACCGTCAGCCATCTCCGCTACGCGGCCACGTCGCTGTGCGAGCTCCCCCTCTTGCTCGTGGCGTGGGCCGTCTCGCGCGACATGATGAAGACGTCGTTCAACCGGCGGCTGCTCGGCGCCGTCGCCCTCCTGCTCCTCGCGCAGTCGGCGTTCTTCTTCACGACCTACACGCTCGGCGTGGATCTCGTGACCTCGCGGATCATCCAGCTGGGACTATGGGCGACCATCGCCGCCAGCGTGACGCTCTTCCTCGAGCGTCGCTTCTGGCCGATGACGCTCGGGTTCGTGACGGCGCTCGTCGTGACGCTGCGCTGGCCGTCGATGCGGCCGTTCGCGGGCGCGCTGGCCTCGCTGCTCGTGACGGTGAACGTCGTGTCGGTGTGGCGACGCAAACGCGTCGCGTGATCGCCCCTAGCTCAGAGCGCTCAGATCAGAGCGCGGAGACGACGACCTGCGAGCGATCGGCGTTGCGCTCCGCGGCCTGCACCGAGAGGACGTCGTCCTCGCCGAGCAGATCGGAGCGGCGGAGGCCCACCATCGCGAGCAGCGCGCGTGAAGGCTTGAGGCCGAAGTCCTCGGCGTGCGTAAAGAGGCGACCGAGATGCTCGGCGTACGCGCGTGCGAGCGTCTTGAACGGAATGTGATCGAACGGCTTCGCGCGCCGACGGCTCGCCGCCGCCGACGCCATCAGCGCCGCCGTGAGCACGTGGTAGAGCGGACGGAGCCGCTTCAGCGCGTCCGGAGCGTGCTTGCCCTGGCGCTCGAGGATGCGCCGCAGGAAGTGGACGTTCAGCGGAACGTGGAACGACTCGTCGCGCGTCAGGATGGTGAGCATCTGACGGATCGCCGGACGGGGCTTCGCGGTGCGCAGCGCGAGCCGATACGTGGTCGCGCCGATCGTCTCGAACATGAGGTTCGTGAGAATGATCGTCTCGTGTTTCTCGGCGCGTGCGTAGAGCTTGTAGAAGGTCGAGGTGGTCGGGCCCATGGGCCGGACGGAGCCGCCGAGATACGTGAGGAACTCGGTGATGAGCTCCCGGTGCCAGCCTTCCTCGTCGCCGTAGAGGCGGAGGGTCTCGGCGAGCTCGGGGTCCCAGGAGCGGACGTCGTCGGCGATCTCGTGCGCCTGGCGCAGCCCCGACTCCTCGGCGGCGAACGCGGCGTTGAAGAAGCGGATGGCTGCGTCCTGCTCTTCCGCGCTGTCCCACTCGATCGGCACCGACAGATCGAGCTTCTCGTCGTACATGCGCGCGCGGCGCTGCTCGAGGAGACGAAGCCAGAACGACGTCGGGCGGTGGGAGCCGCGGTTAGCGGCGCTTGCGGAGCTCGGGGACGAGGCGCTTGAAGAGCTGGTGGCGGTCACGGATTTTCGGCGCTGTCTCGGACGGCGGAAAAAACCGTCCCTCCCTCCTTTACCGAGGAACGCGCCGGGGAGGTAGTCCCATGCAGCGGCCGGCCACCGCACGGCGGGCGCGGGCTGCCCTCCACCCCCCGCCCGTCCTGGGGCGTCCTCCATCTCGGGCTACGTAAACGAGGCTGATCGTGCGATAGAGGGACGCATGGCGCGTTCCTCCTCCTCTTCTGATTTCGAGCCCTCGTTCAGGGGGACGTTCTATCCCGCGGACGTCGACGGGGCGCCTGCCGCGTTCGTCGTCGACCTCGAGCAAGAGCCGCGACCGACGCATCCGACGCGCATCACGGTGTCGATGAACATGCTCGAGCCCGAGGCGGACGGCCTGCGGTCCGACGGCGAGATGGAGGACCTCGACAACCTCCAGACCAAGATGACCGATCGCCTCGCTCGAGCGGCAGGCGCGATCTGCGTCGGCTTCTACGACCTGCGCGGCGTCGCGACGTTCGTGTTCTACGCGAAGAAGAAGCTCACCGCGGCCGAGGCGACCGTGCTCGTCGCCGACACGCATCCGTACGAGTCCGACGTGCAGGTCGACGACGACCCGGAGTGGCGCTTCTACATCGATGCGCTCTTCCCGGATGCCTACGCGCTGCAGGGGATCTGGAATCGCCTGATCGTCGACGAGCTCGAGTCGCACGGCGACCAGCTGCACGAGCCGCGCGACGTCGATCACGTCGCGACGTTCCCGTCGAACGCCGCCGCGAAGAAGGCGGAGAAGAAGCTCCTCGCAGCGCACTTCACCATCGACGGCCTTGCCGACGCCGACGAAGAGGGCCGCTTCGAGCTCGCGTTCCACCGCGCGGAGACGCTCGAGGAGGGCAAGCCGGATCGCTTCTCCGCCGAGATCCTCGACATCACCCTTCCGCTCGACGGCGAGTACGACGGCTGGGGCGCGCCCACCGTGAGCGACGAGCCGGCGCCGAAGAAGAAGAGCGCGAAGGCGAAGAAGACAGCCGCGAAGGCGCCTGCGACGAAGAAGGCGGCAACGAAGAAGAAGGCCGCCAAGCCCGCAGCGAAGGCGAAGAAGCCCGCCGCGAAGAAGAAGGCCGCCAAGCCGGCGGCGAAGGCGAAGAAGCCCGCCGCGAAGTCTGCGAAGAAGAAGTAGCGCGGCTCAGCGCGGGCCGAGCCGGTTCTCGCGCAGGAAGATCTCGAGCTCCGGATCGTCCTTCGCCATCGGTCTCATGTACTCGCCGACGCGCGTGCGCTTCCACCACGCCGCCGTGCCGCGCGGCGTGAGCTCGTAGCGATACAGCTCGGCGCGCACGAAGCGCGGCGGCGCATCGGGGAAGGGGTCATGCGCGAAGAGCGGCGCGACGCTGCGGTCGCCGCGCAGCAGCTTGT
>JAXDMI010001197.1:0-9688 GCA_034666145.1 Myxococcales bacterium
ACGGCGAGGATGCCGGGGACGTTGGCGAGCGCCTGCTTCAGCGACTCGACGTCCTGCGCCTGCGCATTGTCCTTCAGGTAGATCGAGGCCCGACCCGCATGGGCCCAACGCTCCTCGATCGCGCGCAAGTTCGTGAGCACGAGCAGCGAGGCACCGAGGCACACGAATGCCACCGCCAGCGAGAACACGCTGAGCGCATGAAGGCGCCACTCGCGGAGCATCCCGCGACGGGCCCTCCGCGTCGTTCCGATCGACCCATCGAGCATTTTCGTTTTCCCCTGACTTACACGGGCAATTCGTTGTCGAACTCGGGCTCGGGCTCGCCGACGCCGTTGGGCACGTCGACGGCCTTGCCTTCGTCGAGCACGATCAGACGGCGCGCCCGGAGGTCGAGCAGCGAGCGATCGTGCGTCGCGAAGAGGACGGTCGTTCCGTTCTCGTGGATCTCCTCGAACAGTCCGAGGATGTCGAGCGCCAGCTGCGGGTCGAGGTTGCCCGTCGGCTCGTCCGCGAGGATGAGCGCAGGCTCGCCGACGATCGCGCGCGCGACCGCGACGCGCTGCTGCTCGCCGCCGGAGAGGACGCCTGCGGGATCGCCGCCGCGTCCCTGGAGACCGACACGCTCGAGCGCCTCGCCGACGCGCGAGCGGATGAGCCGCGTCGGCAAGCCGAGCACTTCGAGCGTAATGGCGACGTTCTCGAAGACCGTCCACGAGCCGACGAGCTTGAAGTCCTGGAAGACGACGCCGATGTTGCGGCGCAAGAAGGGGATCGACTCGTCGCGGAGGCGAGCGATGTCGCGACCGAGGACCAAGATGCGTCCCTCGTCGGGCTTCTCGGCGGCATACAAGATGCGCAGAAGAGTGCTCTTGCCCGACCCGCTCGGTCCGGTGATGAACACGAACTCGCCGCGCTCGATGATCAGATTCATGCCGCGGAGGACGGGCGCGCCTGGGCGGTAAGACTTGTAAACGTCCTCGAACATGAGGATCGGACGGTTCGCGGCATCGCGTGCGAAGCGGTCACCGGCGCGGAGGAGGGGGCGGAAAGCGCGGCCAAAGCCGCCTTCCGGCGCGTCGTCCACGTCCCTGGCCTCGGTGGCCACGGAACGCGTCCCACGGTCGAACATCGAGGGAGCGACGCGACGGGTCATGTCACCCGCGTAACAGGAGGGCGCGCGCTCCTACAAGTTTTCGGCCGGTTCCGGGCCCGCGGCGCTGGTTGGCGCGACATCGCGCGAATACCATCGGCGCTGCGCCGTCTCACGAACGTAGGGCATAGGAGCGATCGACGATGATGAGCACGAGATTGAGCAGCGCTGTAGGCCTCGTGCTGCTCGCGTCGGCATGCTGCGTGACCGGCGGCTGCCAAGCCTCGTCCCCGCCCGCTCAGCCGTCCTACGCTCCCGGCTATGGTCCGTATCCGCCCGGTTACGCGCCCGCGCCCCAGGGCTACGCGCCGCAAGCTGGCTACGCTCCTCAGGGCGGCTATGCGCCGGGTCCGCAGCCCGGCTACGCGCCGGGCGCCGCGCCGCAACAGGTCGCGCCGGGCTCCTCGACGTTCGCCGGTGCGCTCAACGTCTCCGCGCTGCAATCGCTCGCGAGCCGCAATCCGAAGGCGTGCGGTCTCCTCCAGGTCGCGCCGGGCGTCTTCGCGCGTATCGACTGCCAGGCGTACTCGCCGTCGACACGCGCGGTCGCGCACCTCTCGCCGCGCAAGGCGCTCGCGCTCACGAACCACACGACGCAGTGGCAGCCGCTCCAGTTCTTCGGCCTGCGGATCCAGCAAGGGCTCGCGCAGGGCTTCAGCAAGGGCATCTTCCAGCGACCGGTCAACGGCACGCAGCAGGGCGTCGCCGGAGCATCGAACGCGCCCGTGATCGTCGCCGACGCCGTTCCCGGCACCGTCGATCATCGCGCGCAGAACCTCGAAGGGCCGATCAAGGATCAAGGTCCCGTCGGCGCATGCACCGCGTTCTCGCTCTCGACCACCATCGACAACGCCGCCATTCGCGCCGGCAAGATGCAGGCAGGCTCGGGCTCGCAGGCGTCGTCACCGAACCATGTGTGGTCCGGCTATGGCTTCCCGCAGATGGGCGCCGCCGCCGACGCCACGCTCAATCGCCCGCTCTCGACGCTCGCGGTCTGGGGCGCGAGCTTCTCGGAGGAGTGCAAGATCTCCACGCCCGACGACGATTGCGGCAGCGCCGTGAGCCCGCCGGTCGTGCCCGGGACGTTCCGCACCGATCCGCTCATCCAAGCGAAGATGAGGACCGCCGACGCGTCGCCGGTCTATCGCGTCGTCGGCTTCGACAAGCTCGATACGCAGCCGGTGCAGATCGATCAGCTGACGCAGACGCTCGCCAGCGGCGCGGATCTCTGGGTCGCGCTCCGCATCGACGGCTTCGCGTGGTCGAAGGTCAAGAAGGACGGCATCATCCCCGACTGGAACGCGCCGAACGGCGGTCACGCCGTCACGCTCGCCGGTTATCGCCAGACCGCGAATGGCAAGCAGTTCCTCGTGCACAACAACTGGGGCACGAGCTGGGGCGAGGGCGGCTACGCGTGGCTCAGCGAGGCGATGGTCCAGCAATGGATGAACTTTGCATACAAAGTTCGCATCGACGGCGGCGTGCCGCCGGCCAACCTCACCGACGACGATTGCGGCGCGGACGAGATGGTCGACGTCGCCAAGGGAACGTGCGCGCCGATCTGTCCCGACAACTCGCGACCGAACAACGGCTGCGGCGGAGCGCCCGGTGCGCCCGCCGCGCCTGCGGTGCCTGGGTTTCCCGGCTTCCCGACCATCCCCGGGTTCAACATCCAGAACCTTCCGACGATCCCGGGCCTGCCCAACTTCGGTCGCTGAGCGAGCGGAGCGGACGCGCCGCGTCCATCTCGCCGCGTGCGACTGGCCGCCTCTGGTCAGCCGCTCGACCATTTGCGCGATGGCGCTGCGCCTCGTAGGTATTTCGGATGACGTCCGGCGTCCGATCGAAGGTCTACGTCGTGCTGCTCGTCGAGGACAACGAAGACTTCCGCGAGCTCTACGGCGGCGCGATGCGCGATGCGGGTCTGCTCGTCGACGAGCTCGTCACGGTGAGCGAGGCCATCCTGCTCGCCGAGCAGCTGCGGCCCGACATCATCGTGCTCGATCGACGCTTGCCCGACGGTGACGGCTGGGACGTCGCACGCGCGCTCAAGGGATCGAAGACCATGAGCCATGTCCCCATCATCGGGTTCACGTCGCACCACCAGCGGGCCGACGTCGAGAGCGCGCTCGTGGCGGGCTGCGACTCCTTCTTCGAGAAGGGCGGCCCGCCCGAGTCGCTCGTGCGTCACGTGCGCGGGATGCTCGGGCTGCCGCTCGAGCGGTCGACCTCGATGACGAGCTGAGGCCTCAGCGGCGACTGCTCTGCGGTTCGGGCTCGTCCGGCGTCCACCCGCGCATGGCGATCTGCAGGACGCCGGGGAGGACGAACATCGTGAGCAGCGTCGACACGAGGATGCCGCTGACGACCACCGTCGCGAGCGGCTGCTGCACCTCGGCGCCGGCACCGGTGGCGATGGCCATCGGGATGAAGCCCAGCGCTGCGACCGCCCCGGTCGTGAGGACTGCACGCATCGTATGCGTCGCACCGAGCGCGATGGCCTCGTCGAGCGGAGCGCCGCTCTCGACGCGCCTCTTCACGTCGGCCGCCATGACGACGCCGTTCAGCACGGCAACGCCGGCCAGCGCGATGAAGCCGACCGCTGCCGGGATGCTGAAGGAGAGGCCGCGGCCCACGAGGCCGAGGATGCCCCCGATGAGCGCGAACGGCACGACCGCGAACACCGCGCCTGCGTAGCGCGCGCTCTGGAACATCCAGAGGAGCATGCCGAAGATGATGGCGAGGCTCATCGGCACCACGATGGCGAGGCGCTTCTTCGCGCGCTGGAAGTTCTCGAACTGGCCGCCCCACTGGATGTCGTAGCCGCTGGGGAGCTTCACCTGCGCGCCGACCTTCGTGCGCGCCTCCTCGACCCACGATACGAGGTCGCGGCCGCGGAGATTGACCTCGACGCGCACGGTGCGCGTCAGGGCCTCGCGCCGGACCTGGGTCGGACCTTCGGTCTCGTCGATCTTCGCGACCTCGGAGAGCGGCACCGTCCCGCCGCCCGCTGCCTCGACGAAGAGCTCGCCGAGAGCCTCGGGCGACGACGTCCGCGGAGGCACGAGGAGGCGGAGGTCGAAGCGGCGATGTCCTTCGTAGATCGATCCCACGCGCATTCCGACGCGTGCTGCCTCGATCGCCGAGAGCGCGTCGTCGGACGCCACGCCATAACGCGCGAGCCGGACGCGATCGGGGCGCACCACGATGGTGGGCGCGCCGAGCACGCGCTCGATGCGCACGTCGCCGGAGCCACGCACGTCGCGCACGAGAGCGCCGACCTCCTCGGAGATGCGTTTCAGCTCGGTCAGCTCGTCGCCGAAGATGGCGATCTGCACGTCGGCGCGCGAGCCGCTGATGAGCTCGTTCGTCTTGTCCTCGATGGGCTGCGAGATCGAGACCGACGTACCGCGGATTTCACTTTCGATGGCGTTCTTGATCGCGACGGAGAGGTCGTCGAGGTTGTGCGCGGTGGTCCACTCCTTCTTCGGTCGGAGGTGGACGAAGATATCGGTGTTGTCGTTGCCTACGGGATCGATGGCCACCTCGGCGCGCCCCGTCATCGCCAGCGTGGTGAGCACCTCGGGGAACCGCTTGAGCACGCGCTCGGCGCCGAGATCGAGCTCCCTGGCCTCGGTCAGGCTGATCGACGGCGCGCGCCGAAACGTGACCACGAGATCGCCTTCGTCGATGCGAGGGACGAAGTCGGCGCCCGCTCTGCTGAGCACCACGAACGCGAACACGAGCGCGGCACCGGATGCCGCAAGAAGCGCCCATTTCAAGCGCAGCGCGGCACCGAGGCTGCGCGCGTAGGCGTGCTCGAGCGCGATGACCCAGCGCGGCCCCATTTCCTTGGGCGGCGGTACGAACGTGACCAGCAGCGCCGGGAAGAAGACCACCGAGTAGATGAGCGCACCGAAGAGCGCACACGCCATCGTGACCGCCATCGGGCGGAACATCTTGCCCTCGATGCCCTCGAGCGAGAGCAGCGGCAGATACACGAGCATGATGATGCCGACGGCGAACGCCACGGGACGCGCGACGGTGGCGGCGACGTCGCTGTACGCGCGGTCGCGTGCCCTCTTCACGAGATCGCGCCCCGCCGTCGCCGCCATGACCGACTCGAGGATCACGATCGGGCCGTCGACGAGGAAGCCGAAGTCGATGGCGCCGAGGCTCATGAGATCGCCCGTGACGCCGAAGACGTGCATGCCGAAGTGCGCGATCGACATCGACGCGAAGATCCCCAGCACCACGACGAGCGCGCCGCGGATGGTCCCGAGTAGAAGCGCCAGCACGACGGTCACGACGAGCGCACCCTCGACGAGGTTCGAGAGCACCGTGGTCAGCGTTCGACCCACGAAATCCGCGCGATCGTAGATGGGATCGATGATGACTCCGGGCGGCAGCTCGCTCTGGATCTTCTGCATCTTCGCCTTCACCGCGTGCACGACGTCGCGGCTGTTGGCGCCGATGAGCATCATGGTGGTGCCGGTGACGGCCTCGCCTTCGCCGTCGCGCGTGATGACGCCGTGGCGGAGAGCGGCGCCGATCTTCACCTGTGCGATGTGTCTGACGAGCAGCGGCGTGCCGTCGGCGGCGGTGCGGAGGACGACGTTGGAGATCTCCTCCTCGTTCTGGAGGAGCCCGACGCCGACGAGCGCGAACGACTCGGCGCCGCGATCGAGGTAGCCGCCGCCGACCGTGACGTTGGCGCTCTCGAGCGCTGCCGCGACGTCCTT
This sequence comes from Myxococcales bacterium, assembly GCA_034666145.1. GTDB lineage: Bacteria > Myxococcota_A > Polyangia > Polyangiales > Polyangiaceae > Labilithrix. The sequence continues at coordinate 5,893 of JAXDMI010001197.1, forward strand.
CAGCGTCATCTCGTGGGCGTGGAGCCGGCCGCGATCGATGACGACGTGGTACTCCTTGAGGTCGCCGCCCATGGTGTTCACCTCGATGACGCCGGGCACCGAGCGAAGCTTGGGCACGATCTCCCAGTCGAGGATGGTGCGCAGCTGCGTGGGCGAGTGCTTGTCGGAGCGAACGACGAATTGGTAGATCTCGCCGAGCCCTCCCGACACCGGTGAGAGCTCGGGCTTGCCCGCGACCTTCGGCAGGCCGCTCTCGACGCCGCGCACGCGCTCGAGGACCATCTGGCGCGCGAACCAGATGTCGGTGCCGTCCTCGAAGATGACGGTGACCGCGGAGAGGCCGCTGCGCGAGACGGAGCGGAGCTCGACGAGCTTCGGCAGGCCGTTCAATCCGGCCTCCATGGGGAACGTGACGGTGCGCTCCACCTCGACCGGCGAGAGGCCCGGGCAATCGGTGAGGACGGAGACCTGCACGGTCGAGACGTCGGGGACGGCGTCGATGGGCAGATAGCGCGCCGCGATCCCGCCTCCGGCGAGGAGCAGGACGAGCATCGTGATGACGAAGAAGCGAACGCGGATCGACCACGCGACGACGGTGCTGAGCATGGCTATCGGAAGATCTCCGACTTCAGCGCGAACACACCGCTCACCGCGACGCGCTCGCCGGCCGTGAGGCCCGCGGTGATCTCCACGCGGGCACCGTCGCGCGCGCCGGTCGTCACCGAGCGTGGCTCGACCGACGTCGCGTCGTGCTCGACGAAGACGGTGGGCTTGCCGTCGACGCTCGTGACCGCATCACGCGGGAGGAGCAGCACGGCAGACGGCGTGGTCTTCGTGTGGATCTTCGCGAGCACCGATTGACCGGGTCGCAGCGAGCCGTCGGCATTCGGGACGACGACGCGTACGTCGCCGCTGCGCGTCTCGCGATCGATGATGTCGCCGACGTGCGCGACCGTGCCCTTCAGCACCACCGAGAGGTTCGTCTGCGGCGAGATCTCGACGGCGTCCGCGGGCGTGATGTGACCGAGCTCGCGCTCGAACACCGCCAGCTCGATCCACACGCGTTCGAGGTCGGCGACGCGGAAGAGCGTCGCGCTCGGCTCCACCGATTGTCCGCGCGACACGTGCGATTCCACTATTTTTCCCGGGATCGGTGAGGTCACGACGAGGACGCCGATCTCGCCCGACGCGTTTCCGCCCAGCGCGCGCACGCGTTGCTCCGCGGCATGGAGATCGGCGCGTGTGCTCGCTGCGGTGGCGCGCGCGAGCTCGGCGTCGCGTTGCGAAGAGACGTGTGCCTCCGCGAGCTGCGTCTCACGCTTCTCGTTCGCGTTGGCCGCCTCGGCATGAGCACGTGCAGCGAGGACCGCGGACTGCGCCTGGCCGAGATCGGCGCTCTCGATCTCGGCGAGCGTATCTCCAGCTTTGACCGGGTCGCCGGGGAACTTCAGGATGCGCCGCACGCGACCGGAGATCCGCGCGCCCACGGCAGCGACGCGCTCGGGGTCGAACGTGACCGTTCCCGTGACGTTCACGACCGGGGTGAGACCCGCGCTCTCGGCGACACCGAACTCGAGCTTCGACCGTTGAGCGAAGGCCGGCGAGTAGCGGATCCACTTGCCGTCCATGCTCGGGACGTCGCGCGGCGGCTCGGCGAACGCCGGCGTCCCGCGGCGCAGCAAGAAGAAGCCGGCCAGCGCAACGACGGTGAGGGCGATGGCAGCGAAGAGGACAATGCGCTTCATCATCGGGTCGTTCCTCCGGCTGCGCGATCCAGCGCGATACGTGCCATCCATGCGCCCTCGAGCGCGTCGAGCCTCGCCGCCCGGACGCGTGCGACGTCGCGCGCCGCCGTCGCGACGCGGAAGACGTCGAAGCGCCCGGCGAGCCAGCCCACCTCGACGAGCTCCAAGGTGCGCACCGCCGCCGGCACCGCCGTCCTCTCGATCATCTCGAGCTCCACGCGTCGCGAGCCATAAGCGGCGTGCAGCGCCGTCACCTCGCGCAGGATGCGCCGCGCCTGGAGCTCCTGCCGTTCCATCTCCGTGGCGCGCGCGGCGTCGGTGACGGCCCGCGGACCCTGATTTCGCTGCGCGAACGGCAGCTCGATGGCGATGCCGAGGATCCCGAACACCGGGCTCACCGGAGCGGCATCGACACCGACGTAGCCGCCGATCTTGGGAAACCGCTCCTTACCGAGGCGCTCGTAGCGCGCCTCGAGGAGCGCGAGCCGTGCGCGGATCTGCGTGAGCTCGGGCCGTGTCTCGACCGCGCGGCGGAGCAGCGTCTCCTCGTCGGGCGGCGGCGGCGGATCCTCGAGCGCCGTCGTGAGCACGATCGGCTGCGCCATCGGCAGGTCGAGGACGTCACGCAGCGTCGCGAGATGCTCCTCGCGCTGACGGCTCGCCGACGCGATCGATGCGCGCAGCTGACCGAGGTCGGCCGACGCGAGCGTCTCTTCGATGTCGCCCGATGCGCCCATGGCGCCGCGTTGCTTCGAAGCATTGAGGATGCGCTCGCCGATCGCGACCAGCGCTCGCGTCTCTTCGATGCGCGTCTCGGCGATGCGCACCTGGAGATACGCGACCCACGCCGCGATGCGTCCGCGAAGGCGTTCGAGCGACAGATCCGCGGTCGCGACAGCCGCGGCCCGCTCGGCCTCGACGACGCGTGCGCGCGGCGCGCCGCCGAGGTCGAAGAGCACCTCGAGCGACGCCGCGTACCCGAGGTCGCCGATCGGGCCGCCACCGAGCAACGGTCGCGCCTCGGCGTTGAGACGCGGGTTCACGGGCAGGATGATGCCCGCGCCCACGCGCTGGGCCTGCGCTTCGCGGACCGCGCGACCCGCGAGGACCACCTCGGGCGCGCGTTGCTCGGCGCGCTCGATGGCGTCCTTCAGCGACAGCGCCAGCGGCTCTTCGGCATGCGCTGCGACCGGCGTCAGCAGCGACGCGGTCAGCAGCGCAAACAACACGAACCGCACGGACGCGGCCCGGAGGACGCTCTTCCGCGCGAGGACGCTTCCTCGTTCGACGAGTCTCTTGCACATCGGATCCATGACCTCCTCGAGCACCAGCGAGACGGAAGACGCGCGCGCGATCGGCGCACGTCGCAATCCATGTCCCCCGACTCAGGCGCGCGGCGGTCGGTCGGCAGCGTCGCGATGCTCGCCGGAGGGACGAAGGCCCCAACGCGTCATGGACGAGGCCACGGTCACGACGAGCGGCGGGAACTCTCTGGCCGCGATCGGCTGCAGCGCGTTGCCGTCACCGTCCGCATCGGCATCGGCGTCGTCCTGGTCGTCATCGTCGGCGCGCTCGGCAGCAAGCACACTGCATTCGCGCCCGTCGTCATCGCGATCGCCGTCGTCGTCCTCGAACGACGTAGGATCGTGCGACGTCGCATGCTGCTGCGTGCGCGAGGCAAACGGCCCCGACGGAGCAGCGCCCCAGCCGCCGGCCAGCGCTGCGAAGAGCAACGCGAGAGCGGCAAGCGCTGGATAGACGGCCTTCAGCATGACGAGATGAGACGAGATGACGAGTGAGTACGGCAGGAGTCGCTGCGCGGTTAATAGCAACGAGCGGGACCTATGATGCCGGCGAACGCCGATCGCGACAATAGTTTGAGGTCAAACCAATGCCGAACGTTGCGTTCTGCATGAGTGCAGTGAAACGCTACGGCTCGATGTCACGACGAAGCGTGCGGAGGAGCTAACTGGCGGAGCACGATTCTCGTCCCGAGAATCGTACTCGGCCATTTAGCCTTTACCCTGGTGGGAACTTCGTTCCCCTCGCCG
>JAXDMI010001198.1:0-6487 GCA_034666145.1 Myxococcales bacterium
TCCGAGCCGCCGCCGCGGAACGGTCCCGCTGGAGGAGCTGACCGTCGTCGTGCCCGCCGCGGAAGACGCGGGGGCCGGCGACGCCGCCGCCTGCGACGACTCTGCCGGACGCGCGCCGCCGCCGCACGACACCGCCGCCGTCGCGCCAACGAGCGTGAAGAATCCTCGCCGTCCCACCACGCTCGCGTCACGGTTGTCGATCGTCATGAGCGCGCAGCAAGCATGGCGGGTGCCATCCGGGCAACGCCGACGACTCGATCGTCGTTCGTGCGTTTTGCGGTACGGCGATTGGCATCGTGCGGGCGGACTCCCGTCGATCCGCTGCCGCCGCGGTGCTTGCACCTGCGCCTCGTGAACGACCGCTGGTGTAGCGCTTGCTTCGAGCTGCGCCATGTGGATCGTCCGCCTCGCGCTGCGTCGGCCGTACACGTTCGTCGTGTTCGCGATCCTCATCGTGCTCATGGGCGCAATGACGCTCACGCGAATGAGCACCGACATCTTTCCCAACATCAACATCCCCGTCGTCGCTGCGATCTGGAACTACACGGGCCTGCCGCCCAGCGACTTCGAAGGTCGCATCACCACCGTCTTCGAGCGGGCAGCGACGACGACCGTGACGGGGATCGAGCACATCGAGAGCCAGACGCTCTCGGGGATCGCGGTCGTGAAGGTGTTCCTGCGGCCCGGCACGTCGATCGACGGCGCGGTCGCGCAGGTGGCCGCGGTGGCCGAGCCGATCCTCAAGCAGCTTCCACCGGGCGCCACGCCGCCGCTCGTCATGAAGTACAGCGCGTCGGATGTGGCCATCCTGCAGCTCGGGCTGTCGAGCCAAACGCTGACCGAGCAAGAGATCTACGATCTCGGTACGAACTTCCTCCGCACCGGGCTCGCGACGGTGCAGGGCGCACAGCTCCCTCTTCCGTATGGCGGCAAGCAGCGCGAGATCGTCGTCGATCTCGATCTCGAGAAGCTCTACGCAAATAGGCTCTCGCCGAACAGCGTATCGGCTGCGTTCGCGATGCAGAACCTGGTCCTGCCGAGCGGCACGGCCAAGATCGGCCTGCAGGAATATCCCATTCTGACCAACAGCACTCCGGCGGTCGTTGCCGACTTCAACGACCTCCCGATCGGAAAGGTCGGAGAGACCATCATCTACCTGCGCGACGTCGCCCACGTCCGCGACGGCTTCTCCCCGCAGACGAGCGTGGTCATCACCAACGGCAGGAACGGAGCACTCCTACCCATCCTCAAGTCGCAGGGCGCCAGCACGCTCGACATCGTCTCGCGCGTGCACGCGGCTTTGCCGGGGGTCCAGGCAGGCCTGCCGACGTCGCTGGAGGTCAAGCCGCTGTTCGATCAGTCCGTCTTCGTCAAGGGCGCGATCACTGGCGTTGCGCGCGAGGCGGCCATCGCAGGCGGGCTGACGGCGTTGATGATGCTGCTCTTCTTGGGAAGCTGGCGCAGCACTCTGATCGTCATCGTATCGATTCCGCTCTCGCTCTTGGTCTCGATCATCGTGCTCGACCAGCTCGGCGAGACCCTCAACCTGGAGACCATGGGCGGGATGGCGCTCGCCGTCGGCATACTCGTCGACGATGCGACGGTGGAGATCGAGAACTTTCACCGCCAGCGCGCGCTGAACAAGCCCGTCGTGCAGGCGATCCTCGACGGCGCGCAGGAGATCGCCCAGCCGGCCCTCGTCTTCACGCTCTGTATCTGCATCGTCTTCATCCCGGTGACGTTCGTCGCCGGGGCTGCGAAGTCCCTGTTCGTGCCCCTGGCGATGACCATCGTCTTCGCGATGCTCACCTCGTACTTCCTCTCGCGCACGCTGGTGCCGACGATGGAGCACTACGTGCTCGGCCCCGAGCCGCCGGGCGGCGGCGGTGCCGGATGGATCGGGCGCGCGTACAAGGTCGTCGAGCGCAGCTTCGATCGGCTGCGTGAAGCGCACGCGCGCGCGCTGCAACGTGCGCTGGCTCACCGTGTCGCGTTCGTCACCGTGTTCTTGGTGTTCGTGCTCGCGTCGTTGGGGCTCGTTCCGTTGCTCGGCCAGGACTTCTTCCCGGCCGTCGACGCGGGCCAGATCCGCCTTCATGTCAGGGCACAGCCGGGAATGCGCATCGAGGAGACGCAGCGTCTCTTCGGGCAAGTCGAGGATCACGTGCGCAAGGTCATCCCTCAGCAAGAGGTGGACGTCGTCATCGACAACATCGGAGTGCCTGTGAGCGGCATCAACCTCGCGCTCGGCGATCCGTCGATGATCTCGACGGCGGACGGCGAGATGCTGATCTCCCTCACCGCGAAGCACGCGCCGACCAACGGGTACGTTCGAACGTTGCGAAAGGACCTCCACGAGTCCTTCCCCAAGGCGACGTTCTTCTTCCTGCCTGCCGACATCTCGACGCAGGTGCTCAACCTCGGCCTCTCTGCCCCCCTCGACGTGCGCATCGTCGGCCCGCGCCCGAACCAGGAGCGCAATGTGGCCGTCGCACGCGAGCTGATGACGAGCATCGCCGCGATCCCGGGCGCCGTCGACGTGCATCTCGCGCAGGTCACGAACACCCCCGAGCTCTTCGTCGAGATAGACCGGACCGCGGCCCAGCAGGTCGGGCTGACGCAGCAGGACGTGGCGAGCGATCTGCTCGTCTCTCTCTCATCCACGGGCCAGATCGCTCCGAGCTACTGGATGGACCCCAAGACGGGCGTTGCGTATCCGGTCGCGGTACAGACGCCGCAGTACCGCATCGACTCCCTCGCGGCACTCATGGCGACGCCTCTGACGACCGCAACCGGCACGCTGCCTCCACAGCTCCTCTCCAACGTCGCCACCGTTTCGCGCCGCGTGGAGCCCACGAACATCACCCACTACAACGTCGCGCCGACCATCGACGTCCAGGCCAACGTCGACGGCGCGGATCTGGGCTCCGTGGCGTCGCGCGTGCAGCAGCTGGTAGACGGCGCGCGCTCCAAGTTGCCGCGTGGCTCGTCGATCTCCGTCGAGGGGCAAGCGTCGACGATGAAGGCTTCGTTCCGCGGCCTCGGGTTCGGAATCGTGGCTGCCGTGGTGCTCGTCTACTTGCTCCTGGTGGTCAATTTTCAGTCTTGGCTCGACCCGGTCGTCATCCTGACTGCGCTTCCCGGCACGCTCGCGGGGATCGTGTGGATGCTGTTCGTCACCGGCACGCGGCTCAGCGTGCCGGCGCTCATGGGGACGCTGATGACCATCGGCGTCGCGATGGCCAACAGCGTCCTGGTCGTGACCTTCGCCAACGAGCAACGTCACGAGGGCAGCGACGCAGCCACCGCCGCAGCCGAGGCCGGTCGCACGCGCATCCGCCCCGTCATCATGACGGCTCTCGCGATGATCCTCGGCATGCTGCCGATGTCGCTCGGTCTCGGTGACGGCGGCGAGACGAATGCTCCGCTCGGGCGCGCGGTCATCGGCGGTCTCTTGTTTGCCACGGTATCGACGCTCTTCTTCGTCCCCGTGATGTACGACATACTCCGGCGCAAGGCGCCCGCGAGGGTGTCGTGACCATCGCGCCCACGATGCCGACCCAAGACGGCGGCGGCGGCGGTGGACGTCGCCACGTCACGCGGCGCAAGCGCATCGCGGTCCTCGCCGCGATTGCCGCGACCACGGTCGCGGCAGCCTTCGTCGCGGGCTGGCTGCCCAGGCACCTCGCGCATCGCCGCGCCGTGCACGTCGCCGCTGCGGGACAGGCGCCGCTCCGCCTCGCGGTCGTGACCGCGACGGCCGAAGGCACCGGCCGGGACCTCACCTTGCCCGGAGGGCTGGTCGCGATTCAGCACACGCTCATCTACGCGCGCGTCAATGGGTACGTCCGGCGATGGCTGGTCGACATCGGGGACCACGTGCACAACGAACAGCCGCTCCTCGAGCTCGACACGCCCGACCTCGACCAGCAGCTCGCGCAGGCGCAGGCCACCCTTGCACAGCGCGAGTCGGCGCTCGCACAGGCGGTGGCGACCCAGCAAATCTCGCACGTCACCGCGGAGCGGCAGAACTACCTCGTCGTGCGAAAGCTGGTGGCCCAGCAAGACGCCGACAACGCCAACGCCTCGGCGGCGATCTCGGACGGCATGGTCGCGTCCGCGAAGGCCGACATCAAGGCTCAGCGCGACGTCGTTCGGCAGCTCGAGACCATGGTGGCCTTCGCGATCGTGAAGGCACCGTTCGACGGCACCGTCACGAAGCGCCTCGCCGAGGTCGGCACCCTCGTGAACGCTGGTGCGACGGGGCCCACGCTAGCGCTGTTCGAGATCGAGGCTACCAATCCGCTGCGCGTGTTCATTCATGTTCCGCAAGCGTTCGCGCCGAGCGTGCGCGTGGGGATTCCGGTCACCGTCGCCGTGCGCCAGTACCCGGGGCGCAAGTTCCCCGGGACGCTGACGCGCACGGCGGGAGCGCTCGATCCGACGTCGCGCACGCTCCAGACCGAGGTCATCACGCCGAATGAATCCGGAGAGCTGCTCGCGGGGATGTACTGCGAGGTGACGATGCCCGTCGCCGTGTCGCATCGCATCGTCCGCGTTCCGGCGAGCGCGGTCCTCTTCGACGCCACCGGCGCCCACGTCGCGACCGTCGGCGCTGACTCCCTCGTGCACCTGGTAACCGTCCAGCCCGGCCGCAATCTCGGGAGCGAGATAGAGATCGTCGACGGGCTCGTGGGCGGTGAGCGCATCCTCCCGACGCCGCCGGCCGATGTCACCGAAGGCACGCGCGTCGAGCCCGTGGGCGGCTGAAGGAGAAGGACGATGCCACCCGTACGACTTTTTCTTCTTCGTGCGGGCGTGGCCGCCCTCGCAACGATGCTCGCGCCACGGCTGGGCCGCGCGCAGAGCACTCCGGTGCTCACGCTCGTCGAGGTCGAGCGCGCCGCGCAGCAGCAACCGCAGATGCTCATCGCTCGCGCCGCCACCAACATCGCCGAGGGCCAGGCCGAGCAGGCGAGGTCACCGCTCCTGCCGCAGGTCACGCCGTACCTCCAGTACACGCGCGAGACCGGCAATTTCGTGCCGCACCCGGGTCTGACCACGAGCGCTCGCCCGACGTCCCTCACGTCCACCCAGGATTACTGGCAGGTCGGCGTCGGCGTGAACCAGCTCGTCTTCGACTTCGGGCAAACGTGGCAACGCTATCGCGCCGCGGACAAGTTCGTCGAAGCTCAGAAGCTCTCGGAGCGAACGACTCAGCTCCAGGTGACGTTCGCGGTACGGCGCGCCTACTTCGGCGCGGGCGCGACGAAGGACCTCGTCGGCGTCGCGCAGGAGGCGCTCGAAGATCAGGCGCGGCACTTGGTCCAGGTGCAAGGCTTCGTCGACGCAGGGACCCAGCCGGAGATCGCGTTGGCCCAGCAGAAGGCAGCGGTCGCGAACGCGGAGGTCGTGCTCATCAGCGCGCAGAACAACTATCAGACCGCGAAGGCGCTGCTCAACCAGGCGGCCGGCCTCGTCGGCGGGACGGCCTACGACGTCGGCAACGACGCGCTCGGACCGGTCGTCGACGAGGACCAGGGCCTCCAGCCGCTGGCCGCGAGGGCGCTTGCCACGCGGCCGGAGATGGCCGCGTTCGACAAGCTTCGAGAATCGCAGGAGGACACGCTCGCCTCGGCACGAGGAGGTTATGGGCCGACGGTGGGGGCGGTGGCAGGGGCCGCCGAGGGCGGCGTCGCACTCGATGCCCTGGTGCCCAACTGGTACGCCGGCGTGGTCGTGAACTGGCCCATCTACCAGGGTGGACTGACGAAGGGTCAGGTCCACGCCGCCGCGGCGGCGCTCCAGAGCGTCAACGCGCAGCGGTCTCTCGAGGCGCTGCAGGTACGCCTCGACGTCGACTCGGCGCGGCTCGCCGTGCGCGCCGCGAAGGCAACGATTCCCTCCGCCGACGCCGCGGTGATCAACGCGCGCGAGCGGCTCAGGCTCGCCGAGGAGCGCTACGTGGCGGGCGTCGGCAGCATCATCGAGCTGAATGATGCCGAGGTCTTCTACGTGGCCGCCCGAGCGCAGGCGGTTCAAGCGCGCTTCTCGCTCTCCTCCTCGCGCGCGCAGCTCCTCGCGGCGCTCGGACGCGTCCGCTGACCGACCGGGATCCACGCGCCCTCAGAGGACTTCGAGCGGAACCTTCTTGCTCGGCGGTGGAAACGCTTCGTCGAGCTCGCGGAGGTCTGGCGCGGTGAGGTGAATCCGGAGCGCGCCGAAGTTGATACGCACGTGGGCTTCGGTCGCTGCCTTGGGAATCGCGATCACGCCGGGCTTCCGGAGAACCCAGGCAAGCGCGATCTGCGCCGTCGATGCGTCATGCCGCTTTGCGACTCGCTCGACTGCAGGGTGCACGACGAGCTCGCCCTGCTCGATAGGCGAATAGGCCGTGATCGGGATCGACCGATCGCGGCACCACGGCAGGAGATCGTATTCGACGCCGCGTCGGGAGAGGTTGTAGAGCACCTGATCGGTCTGCACG
>JAXDMI010001199.1:0-23586 GCA_034666145.1 Myxococcales bacterium
AGCGCATCGTGATCTTCTCGGGCGGCGAGAATCGCGACACCGCGGGCCTGCTCGAGGACGTGAAGGGCCTCGCCGACGGCGGCGCGTTCGGCTCCATCATGGGCCGCAACGCCTTCCAGCGCCCCCGCGCCGAAGGCCTGAAGCTGCTCCACGACGTCATGGAGATCTTCAAGAAGGCCGGCTGAGTCGAAGATCGGCCACGGGCACGGACCACGGCCACGGCCACGGAATCTCACCGTGGCCGTGGCCGTGGCCGTGATCCGTCCCCGGAATCTGCTGGCTTCGCTCGTTCGCCGTTCAGCCCTTCAACGCGGCGATGTCCTTCAGCACGACCCCTTCGTGCCCGTTGGGATCGACCTTCGTGTAGACCTTGCGGACGACGCCCGTGGGGTCGACGAGGAACGTCGTGCGGTCCCAGTACTGCGTGCCCTTCCACTCGCTCTGGCCGACGCCGAGCGCACCGAGGAGCTTCGCGCCGGGATCGGCGAGCAGCTCGATGGTGAACGAGAACTTGGTGCAGAAGTCCTTGTGCGACTTCGTATCGTCGGCGCTGAGGCCGACGACGACGGCGCCGGCGGCATCGAAGTCGGACTTGGTCGCGGTGAAGGACTTGCCCTGGACCGTGCAGCCCGGGGTGTCGTCCTTCGGATAGATGTAGAGGACGAGCCACTTGCCCGCGTAGCTGGCGTTCGTGCGGCTCTGTCCGTCCTGATTCTCGAGCGTGAATTCGGGGAGCTTCTGGCCGTTGTCGATCATGCGCAGAGGCTTACCACAGCGCTACGCTTCGGGACGTGACGCCGGACCCGAGCGCAGCGACGACCGACCCCGACGAGCTCCTCGAGGTGCATGACGCCGCAGGGCGCCCGACCGGAGTGGCGAAGTCGCGTGCTGCGGTGCATCGCGACGGCGACTGGCACCTCGCGTTCTTCTGCTGGATCGTGCGGGAGACCGCGGGTGGCGTGCTCGAGGTGGTGCTGCAACGACGCGCCGCGACCAAGGACGTGTGGCCATTGCGCTTCGACGCGAGCGCCGCCGGTCACGTGCGATTCGGCGAATCACCGGCCGAGGCCGCGCGCGAGATCGAAGAGGAGCTCGGCATCGTTCCGCCCCCCGGCGCGCTCGTGCCCGTGATGCGACATCTCCAGGAGCACGTGCACGAGAGCGGCATCGTCGATCGCGAGATCCACGACGTGCATCTCTGGCGCTACGACGCGCCGCTCGAGAGCTATCGCCCGGGCCCGGAGGTCGCGGGGATCGCCGCTGCGTCGCTCGCGGAGGTCGTGGAGCTGGCGAAGGGATCGCGCGACGCGCTGGCGACGACGCTAGTGAGCGACGCGACGCGAACGAGCATCGAGCTGCACACCGACGACCTCGTGCCGTACGAGGCGGCGTACTGGAAGAAGCTCGCGCGCGCCGCTCACTCGGGCCGCGCGTCGATGGCGCGCCGGTAACGCTCGCGCCGCGCGTTGTCGCGGAGGATCTCGTAGGCCTCCTCGATGACGATGATGATCTTGCGCACGTCCTCGGTGAGATCGACGAGGCGAGGCGTGAGGATGCGCGACGGTTCGAAGGCGCGGCGCAGCTCGATGAACGCGCGTCGGATCTCGTAGCCGGTGGCATCGCGCGTCACGCCGAGGACCGAGAAATAGTCGCCCTCCTCGACGAGCTCGAGCCGTGCGCGAACACGACCGCGAATGGCCTCTTCGTCGAGCGCGGCCACCTCGGCATCGGCAGCGGCGCCACCCCGCGCGTCTCGACCTTCGCGGCCTTCGCGATCGCGACCTTCGCGTCCGTCGCGCGCCTCGCGACCGGCGCGGCCGAAGTCGGGCGCCGGCACCACCTCGAGGACGCCGAGCAGCGCGAGCGCGTGGATCACGGCGACGATCTCGCCGTCGGTGGCGCGCGCGAGCAGATCGGCGATCGAGCCGCCACGCGCGCGATGCAGCAGCTCGATGTCCTGCGCGGGAAGGTTGCACTCTGCAAGCAATCCGTGATTCGGCCCGTCGGCGACACGGCTCCCCTCGCCGCCGAGTCGTTCCAGTGCGTCTTCGAGCGAGACCGACCGCCGCACGAGGTCCACGAAGATCTCCGAGCCGGTCGCCGCGCCGAACACGCTGGGCTCTCCGCGGAGTCGTCCCGGCGGATCGGGCTCGAGCTGCGCCGTGCCGCGCGTGAGCCGCAGGATCGCCGCCGCAATCCACTCGGCGTGCGCGCGCAGTACCTGCCAGAGCTGATCCTGGCGCAGCCAGCCGTGCGCGACGAGCGCGGCGCCGGCGTGTCGACCATACGGCGGGATCTTCGCAGCAAGTCGCGGTGCCTCGTCGCGAGAGAGCTCGCCACGCGCGGCAAGGAAGTGCACGAGCGACTCGAGCTCACCGCCCGATGCCGCCGCGACGAGATCGCCTTCGCGCATCACGATGCGACGTACGACGCCTTCGCTCTCGAAGCAGAGAGCGCCGGTGGCGCGACGAGCGATGGCCTCGGCGAAGAAGCGTCGCGCGTCGAACGCACCGAGCACCACGGCGGGTGTCGCCGCAGGCGCGGGCTTCACGCTCGGACCGCGGAGATCGGCCGGCGGCGGCGCAGCCGACGGAATCGAAGGCGGCGGATGCCACGACGACGGACGCGGCGGAGGCTGCGGAGGTTGCGCGGACCCCGCTCCGTGCGCCGCCCCGTACCCACCCTGCCCACCTTGGCCGGGCTCTCCTTCGTCGATGGTGGGCCGGCGGATGTCGGAGCGCGCCTCGTTGCGCGTGTCGAACGCGAGCGAAGGCGGCACCGCATCGGTGGTGCGCGGTCGCATCGTCATCGACGTCGGCGTCGTGGAGATGCCGCCGCCCGTGCCGCTCCTCGCCGCCGGCGTGTCGTTCGCGACGCGACGCTCGTTCGTCTGGGACGATCCCGTGCTCGGCGCGCGTACGTGCGAGCCCGTGGTCTGCTGCCGCGAGCCACCTGCGGTGGTGCCCTTGGCGTGCGCGCCGGTGCCGACATCGCGATCGTGGCCCGATGCTCCCGGGCCCGTGCGCGGCGCGCCGTCGGGTGAGCCCGGCTCTTCGTCCTCGTCGCCGTCGATCGGCTCGTCGAGCGACGCGAGGACATCGGCCGGCAGCACCGCCTCGATCTCCTCTTCCGGGCTCGGCATCGCGACGTCGGGGCTCGACATGACCTCGGCGCGGAGCTCGGCATCGGCGAGGAGCTGCTGCAGCTCGTGGCTCACGGTTCCGAACGACGCGAACGAGCGCGGCGCATCGACGAGGTCGGCGAGCGACGTCGTGCTCATCGGCAGCGGCGGTCCCGGTGTCCGCACACCGGGTGCCGGCAGCGACGGCGTGCTCGGACGATCGCTCGGCGGGATGAGGTCGCGGCCCTGCCCTTGCGACGCCGGAATGCGGCTGGAGATCGGACCGCGATTCGACAGCGGAGGTCGACTCGACGACGGCACACGACTCGAAGGCGCCCCCACGGCCGCACGTCCGATGGCAAGCGAAGGAGGCGGCGTCGAAGGGCGGCCCTCGGGTCGTGCCACGGGGCCGCCGGTGAGCGCCTCGATCTTGCGGACGAGCGCGCCGACGTCGACCGGTCGCAAGAAGAACGCGCTGCCGTCGCTGGAGAGCGCATCCTCGGCGTTCTTCACGATGCCTTCGCCGCCGCCCACGTACACGAAGTCGATCGAGCCCGAGCCCGGCAGCTTGCGAAGTCGGGCGAGCTCGTCGAGCACAGCCTCGGCGTCGACGTCGATGAGCACGATGTTGGGGCGCTGTGCAGCGACGCGCGCCGAGAGCATGGAGATGGGGACGTCGACCACGACGTAACCGGCGCCGCGAAGCGTGTCGCCGAGGAGCGAAGCCTCGGCGGACGCATCGCTGACGAAGACAATCGGCGAACGACCCGGAGCGCTCCCCTCGGGCCTGCCGCTTCCCGTCCCCGCGTGCTCGTCCGTCATGCCGCCGCCGTTGGAGACGGCGGGCTCGAAGATGAAAGAGCCGTCATGGCGATCCCCTCCGCCTCGCTCATTCGTCGGATGGCTTCGAGCCCGTGCCCGCCCCGCCTGCGCCGCCGGACTTCGCGGTCCCGGACAGGCGTGCTGCGAGCTTGGGCAGGAGGCCGGCGCCATAAACGAGCGCAAAGATGAACGCGATGAGGATTATCTCGCCGCGTGTTAGCCCGAACGTCACCGCTCCTTATTATCATGGCAGCGTGGTCCACGTGCGCACGGATGGCGAGGCTCCCTCGCGTAGCTGCGAGCCGAGCGAGCTCGCGGCCGAAGGCGGCACGGTCACCGTCCACGCCGACACGCTGATTTCGCGCACTGCCGAGGGTCCGTTCGCGCCGGTGGCGACGGCGCTGGAGCGCGATGCGCCGCTTCGCGACGAGGTGGTGAAGGCGATACCCGTGCCGAGCCTGACCGCCTGGTCGACTGCACGCTACGTGGTCCTCGCGCTCGCGGCGGTGCCACTGCTGATGCTCGTCGAGCTCGATCGGGAGCTCGTGGCGAAGGACCTGCTCGGTACGGGGCGGCTGCTCGTCGATCTGCTCCTCGCCGCATACGTGGCGTTCGAGCTGACGCGACGATCGCCGCGTATGCCCGCCGTCGCCGGCGCCGCGATGCTCGCCGTGTCGATGCGGTGGTTCCTCGTGGCGACGCGCTCGTGCGGCAAGGGCGTGCATCCCGCGGTGTGGGCGGCGGCGGCGCTGTCTGTGGGAACCGCGTTCGCGATCCTCGCACGCGCGCCGTCACGTGGACGCGTCGCGCTGGAGCTGCTCGCGAAGCTCGGGATCACGCGCACGCAAGCGAACGCGGTGAAAGCGAAAGAGGTTGCGGTGCCTTCCGGCGCGCTCGTCGTGGCAGCGGCAGCAGCAGCAGCGGGTCTGCCGCTCGTGCTCTACGTGTTGCGAAAGAGCGGCGCGGGCGTGTGGATCCAGGCGGCAGCGTTCGCTGCCTACGCCGTCGTGGTGCCCGCGATCGTGCTGCATCGTGACGCGCGACACGTCGCGCAGCGCTCGGCCGGAGACACGCGAACGACCGTGGTCCGTACGCTCTTCGCCATCGCGCTCGGCCTCGTGCTGACCGCGTCGCTGCTGCACGGCGCGCATCAGTTCTTCGACGCGGGAGGCGAGCTCGCGCGGTGCACGGGTCGTCTCGACGAGGCGACGCGTCGCCTGCTCGCCGCCGAGGCGACCGAGCTCTCGCGTCGGGTCGCCTCGGTGCGCGCTTCCACGGCGCTTGTTCTGATGATGACGGCGGTGATGCCGCTCGCCGAGGAGCGCATCTATCGCGGCCTCCTCATGAACGTGCTCGTGCGGAAGTACGGCTTCACGTACGGGCTGTTCGCGTCGGCCGCGGCGTTCGGCGTCGCACACGTCGGCGTGTACGAGCTGGCGCTCTATCAGACCGTGCTGCTCGGCATCGGCTTCGGTCTCGCGTATGCCGAGGGCGGTCTCGTCGCGGCCTTCGTCGTCCACGCGGTGTGGAACCTGCTCAACGTGGCGTGATCAGTTCGAGCAGCGGCGGCAGAACGACAAGCGATTGCCACGCGACTCGTGCGAGCGGGCCTCGGCGCGGTCGGCCGGGCGGCTCTCGGACACGTAGCGCGGCTCGACGTGCGTCGGCGCATCGGGACGGATGTGACCGAGCCCGGGAACCGACGCGCCAGGCTCCTTCGCGCTCGACGCGGTGACGGTCGGCGAACAACCCTGGAGCGCCGTCAGCGCGAACGCGATGACGCCGATCGAGAAGATGCCGACGCTGCCGAGGCGCGAGGTCGAGACGCTGGTGCTGAGGCGGGAAGAGGAGGACATGGCTCTTTCTTTCGGTGGGGGAAGAACGCGAGGTCTCGCGCTTCCCCTACGTGTCGAACGAGGGAGCCGAGAAATTTCGCGAAGGTGACGATTTCGTCGGCGGGCCGTAAAAATCGGCCACGCAACGTCCTCGTGTCCCCTTTCACGACCGGAGGTCGGAAAGGTTCCCCTATTTCGGCTTGGACGCCGTCCAGACGTTGCCGCCGGTCTTTCCGTTCGCCGGCTGAGGGCCCGTCAGCGCGATCGTGCAGCCGTCGGCCGACAGCCATGACGGCGTGAATCCTGCGAGCTCGGGGACAGCGTCGCCCGGGATCCAGCTCGCGGTCTTGGACGCGCGCGTGGCCTTGCGAACGCTCGATTGATCCGTCGGCGTGTAATAGATCGTCAGCTCGTCACCGCTCAGCGCGGGGTATCGGGCATCGGCGAGCACCAGCGACGGTGCAGCGAATGCGGCGCCGCTGACCCGCTTCGATTGCTGGATCTGCTTCATCGTCAAATCGACGAAGTAGATGCTCGCGCCGTCGTGCGCGAGGATCGGATAGTAGCCGTTGATGCTCGTCAGCGCGGCGATCGCGGCGCGGCCCGTGAAATCGAGCGACGTGCTCGTCCGCGATGCGCGCCACACCCTCGGACCGCCGGGCAGACTCGGCGGCTGATCGTTCGACTCGAAGATCACCTCGAATCCATCGGCGCTGATGCTGGCGAACGAATCGTTGCAGCAGCCGCCCGGAGTGTTCGCGCCGTTCAGCGACGTCGCGTCGGTGAACCCGGACGCCTTCGTGGCCACGAAGATGTCGACGACGTTCGACGTGAAGCTGCCGCGCGTGAAGGTCGCGAGGGCGCCATCGTCGGAGAACCGGAGGTCGCTCTCGTCGGCGTTGGTGTTGACGGCGTCGAAGGGAACCGGCGCGCCGAAGGGCATCGCGAGCTGGCAGGGCGGCGGCGCGGCGTCGGAACCGTCGGAGCTGCCGCTTTCGACCGCGACGTTCCCGTCGACGGCGTCTTCTCCACTATCGGTCGCACCTCCGGTCGCGGCGCCGTCGGTTTCGTTGGCGACGGTCGCAGGATCGCTGCCGACGCAGGCCATGCTGATCGCGACGAGCACCGTCAGCCCACCGACGCCACCAACGATCGAGAGGCGGCCGTCGCGGAAGGTCATCGACTCATGACGTTCGCGAAACCGCCAGCCGCTGTCAAGAAGGCGAATGACGCCGACGAGACCGCTCGGGCTACTGGTCGTCGCGACGCGGGCGCCGGCGCTGGGCGCGCGGGACCTTGCCCTCGAGCGGCGACTTCTGCGCCGTCGGGTTCATGTGGAAGCGACTCAGCGGACGCGCCGCCTGATCCGCGACCTTCACCTTGTCGCGGGTCTGCTCGATGAACTTCTGCTGGCTGCGGATCAACGGAGCGCCCGGCTTCGGCACCACGCGCGTGTATGCGCCGTGCGGCTCGAGCACCCAGGCCTTCACGTTGTCCGACCACTGGATGGCGAGGATGTCGATGAGGCGCGCGCGGATGAGGGCATCCTCGATCGGCACCATGATCTCGACGCGGCGATGGAAGTTGCGCGGCATCCAGTCGGCGCTGGAGATGTAGACCTCGTCCTTGCCGGCATTCGCGAAGTGGAAGATGCGACCGTGCTCGAGATAGCGATCGATGATCGCGCGCACCTCGATGTTGTCGCTCACGCCCGGCACTTGCGGCCGGAGACAGCAGATGCCGCGGATGATGAGCGAGATCGGGACGCCCGCCTGGGACGCGCGATAGAGCGCCTCGATGACGTCCTCGTCGACGAGCGAGTTCATCTTCGCGACGATGCGCGCGGGACGGCCCTGACGCGCGTGCTCCGCCTCGCGGGCGATGAGCCCGAGGACCGCTTCGTGGAGTCCGAGCGGCGCGACGACGAGCGAGTTCCACTTCGCGGGCGCGCTGTAGCCGGTGAGCAGGTTGAAGAGCGACGACGCGTCGGCGGCGATGTTCGGCTTCGCCGTGAGCAGGCCGACGTCGGTATAGAGACGCGCGCTCGTGGTGTTGTAGTTGCCGGTCGCGAGGTGGACGTAGCGACGAAGGCCGCCCGTGCGCTCGCGGCGGACGATGAGCAGACACTTCGCGTGCGTCTTGAGACCGAGGAGGCCGTAGACGACGTGAACGCCGCTCTGCTCGAGCGTGCGCGCCCACTGGATGTTCGACTCTTCGTCGAAGCGTGCCTTGAGCTCGACGATCGCCGTGACCTGCTTGCCGAGCTCGGCGGCACGCGCGAGCGCCTTGACGATCGGCGAATCGCCGCCGGCTCGATAGAGCGTCTGCTTGATGGCGAGGACGTCCGGATCCTCCGCGGCTCGCGTGATCAGCTCGACGACGGGATCGAACGACTCGAACGGATGGTGGAGAAGGATGTCCGACTCGCGAATGGCGGCGAAGATGTCCTCGGCGTCGCGGAGCGGCGGCACCACCTGCGGGCTGTACGGATCCTCGCGGAGATCGCGGCGCTCTTCACGCGGGACCCAGCCCATCAGGTCCGACACGTTGAGGAACGGCGCGCGATAGACGTCGCGATCGGGATCGAGCTTGAGCGCGCGAACGAGCTTCGCGAGCGAATCGGGCGTCGGCTCGCCAGCCACCTCGAGACGCACGGCGGCGCCGCGCTCGCGTCGTCGCAGCTCTTGCTGGATGGCCTGGAGGAGGTCCTGCGCTTCTTCCTCGTCGAACTCGAGGTCGAAGTTGCGCGTGACGCGGAAGGTGTAGACGCCCTTCAGCTTCACGCCGGGAAAGATGGTGCCGACGTGCCGCGCGATGAGATCTTCCAGGAGCACGAACGCGTGCTTCGTCGGCACGCCGCTGTCGGTGCGCAGGCTGCCCTGCACCTCGATGAGGCGCGGCAGCATCATCGGCACCTGCACGACGCCGAAGCCGGGCTCCGTCTCGCCTTCGCGCGAGAACATGACGCCGAGGTTCAGGCTCTTGTTCCGCACGTGCGGGAACGGGTGGCCGGGATCGATGGCGATCGGCGTGAGGATCGGGAAGACCTCGTTGTGGAAGCGATCGTCGAGGATCGCGAGCACGTCCGCCGGTAGCTGCTCGGGCTTCAGGAGCACGAACGTCCCGTCCGCGGCGAGGCGGGGGACGAGGTTGCCCATGAGGCTCGCCATCTGCTGCGCGACGAGGTCGTGCGCGCGGATCGAGATCTTCACGAGCTGCTCGTGTGCGGAGAGCCCGTCCGCCGCGAGCTCGCCGACGTCGCCGGTGAGCTGCTGCTTGAGACCCGCGACGCGGACCATGAAGAACTCGTCGAGGTTCGACGCGACGATGGCGTGGAACTTCAGGCGCTCGAGGAGCGGAACGACCTCGGCCTCGGCCTCGTCGAGGACGCGCGCGTTGAACTCGAGCCACGACAGCTCGCGGTTCAGGTAGAGCGTCGTCGAGCGCAGGTCGGGCGTCTCGGGCGCGCCTTGCCCAACCTGGCCAACCACCTGGCCAACCACCTGGCCAACGACCTGTGAAGCGTGCTGCGACATCGCAAGAGTCGCAGGCGGCAGCGACGGCGCAGCCGACGACGCGGGACCATTCGACGATGCGGTAGCGGGCGTCAGCGGCGGTGTGATCGACGGCGACGAAGGCGCTGGCGCGGGCACCGCAGACCCCGACGGAGGCGGCGCGGCCGATGTCGCGGTCGAGGGGGGCGCCACGAGACTGGGTGCCGGCGTCGTACCCTCGCGGCCGTCGCGCACGGACACCGGCGCGGCGAGCTCGGAAGCGGACGAAACAGGACCAGCCATGGTCTACGAGCCTACCGCAAGGACCTTGGCCCGGTGTGTGACAACGGCGCGCTCGAGCTGGTCCTCGAGCTCGACCTTGCATTGTCCATGCCGCGTAGGCCCTCCAACGACCTTGACTTGGCCACGCGCGGAGCGACGCTAGTGGGCGCACCATGAACGAGCCGGTCCGTCGGTTGCCACTTCCTCAGCAGGACCGCGCGCGCGGCTTTGCGGAGGCTCTCTCATCCGCGCGGGGCAAGCATCTGCTCATCGCTCTGCGCGGTCATCCCGATCCGGATGGCATCGCCTCGGCGCTGGCGCAGGCGCACATCGCCCAGCGCCTCGGCGTCGGCAAGACGACCATCGGCTACTGCCACGAGCTGTCGCATCGCGAAAACCGCGCGCTCGTGAAGCTGCTGAACGTCGAGATGCGGAAGATGAAGAACATCGCCGACGTCGAGAAGGTCGACTTCCTCGGCCTCGTCGACGCACACGACATCGATCCCGATCTCGCCGGTGCCGACGGCATCGAGGTCCTCACCATCGTCGATCACCATCGCGCGCACGTCCCGCCGCGCGCCAAGTTCGTCGACATGCGCAACGACGTCGGCGCCACCGCGACCATCTTCGTCGAGTACCTCGCGGAGCTGTTCCCGCTGTCCGTCGACCAGGACGACGATCGCCGCGTCGCCACCGCGCTGATGCACGGCCTCGCGACCGACACCGACGACTTCTCGCTCGCGCGCTCCAACGATCTCCGCGCGGCGTCGCAGCTCGCCGACGTCTGCGACCGCGACCTCCTCCAGGATCTCTCGCGCCGCCTCATCGCGCCCAGCGCGATGGACGTCATCGCGCGCTCGCTGTCGTCGCTCTTCGTCCGCCGCAACTTCGCGATGGCCGGCGTCGGCTTCGTCGCCGAGAGCGAGCGCGACACGATCGCGCAGGCCGCCGACTTCCTCATCCGCCGCGAGGATATCGACACGGTCGTCGTCTACGGCATCGTCGGCGATCGCTTCATCGAAGGCTCGCTGCGCACGCACTCACCGAGCGTCGATCCCGCGGTCTGGCTCGAGCAGGCCTTCGGTCACGACGAGCGTGGCAAGGCGTACGGCGGCGGACGTCGCGACAAGGGCGGCTTCCGCATCCCCATCGGCTTCCTCGGCCGCGCCACCGATCGCGCGCAGCTGTGGGCGCTCGTCGAGCACGCGGCGCGTCAGGCGCTACTCAAGCAGCTCGGCGAAGAGAACTCGCCCAACATCGCCGCGATGGCTGCGCTCCAGGCAGCGCCCGCCGCCAGCTCGTGAGCGCCTGAGCGCGGCAACGAAAACCGAGGACGGCGCCGGCGTCATGCGGATCGCGTTCGTCGGACTTCCGCTCGCCGCGCTGCTGCTCCACGCGGACGGTCACGAGATCGTCTGGGCGGGAGTCTGCCGGCGGGACGCGCTCGGTACGCGGCGACTGAGGCGCACCATCGGACGCGACAACGTCTCGATGATGCCCGACCTCGATCGCCTCGCCGCATCGGTCGCAGCGCGCAAGCCCGACCTCGTCGTGAGCTGGTTCTGGACGCGCAAGGTGCCGGCGTCGTTCCGCACCATCGCGCCGCTCGGCGCGATCGGCGTGCATCCGTCGCTGTTGCCCCGCCATCGCGGTCCGGACCCCTATTTCTGGGCCATCGACGCGGGTGACACCGTGACGGGTGTCACCGCGCATCAGCTCGACGACGCCTACGACACCGGCGCGATCCTCGCGAAGCGCGAGCTCGCGATCGATCCCTCGTGGAGCGCGTGGCGGCTCGCCAAGAAGCTCGATCGTCCTTCGCTCGCGCTGTTGCGCGAGACGGTGCGCGCGTTCGCCGACGGCCGAGCGCCGCCGCCGCTACCGCAAGACGATGCGCTCGCGACCGAGGCCCCGCAGCCGACCGACGACGACCTCGAGATTCGCTGGACCGAGGACGCAGCCAGCATCGAGCGTCGCGTTCGCGCCGCGAGCCCATGGCCCGGCGCGTTCACCGCCATCGGCGACGTCGCGCTCACGTTGACGCGCGTGCGCGCCACGACGAGCTCACCAAAGCTGATCGCCGCACTCGAGCCGGGCGAAGCGATCGTGCGCGACGACGGCATCGCGATGGTCCGCGCCCGGGCCGGAGCTGTCGAGCTGCTCGCAGGCCGCAGCGACGACGACGACGACGAGCGCGAGCTCGACGCCACCGCGCTCGCTGCGTTGATCCGTTAGCGCCCCTCCGCTACTGGCACTGACCGCCGACGCACGAGGTCGAGCCGGGACACTGCGCGTTGGTGCGGCAGCCGTCGACGCAGTGACCGGCCTGGCAGATCTTGCCCGAGCCGTCGTTGCCGGGATTGCACGCGCCGTCACCCGAGCACGCAGGGCCCGTCGGAGGATCGACGGGCGTACCGGGATCCGGAGGCGTCCCCGGGTCGGCAGGCGGATCGGTGGTCGGCGAAGGGGGAGGCGGCTGCGTCGGCGTGGGGGCCGGAGGCGGCGTCGAGGTGATGCTGCACGGACCGAGCGGCAGCGACGTCTTCACCGCCGTGACCGAGTACTTGCCGGGGTTCTTACGGAGATCGCTCCATCCGATGCTGCCGGCGCCGGGGAAGAGCTTCTGCACGGTGGCGGGCGACGCATCGAGGATCGGCGTGCCGGCCTTCGATTCGACCCACGACGCAGGACCTGCGTCCTCGGTCGACACGACGACACACTTGCCGGCTTTGGTCGTCAGCTTTAGATGTACTTTACACCCATAGCGCTGGCTCGACGCGACGTAGTACGGGTTCGACGTCTGCGCGGCGTGGGACGAGAGCCCGCACGCCATCTTCTGGAAGTCGCCCGCCCCGCCGAACATGGTGATGCCGTAGCTGTCGTGGATGCTCGACGAGAGCGCATCCGACGACGAGCCTTCCGCGTCGCTGCTGGCCGGGTCGGCCGCGCAGTGCGTGAGCAACCCGAGGGCGACGAGCGTGAGAGTCGTCGTGAGCTTGCGAATCATGGTCGTTCTCCGGATGGTCGCCAACCACCGCGCTGCCCCTCCAGCAACTGCCGTTCCGTCCTGACCGAATGCGGAAAACACCAGGGTTCCGCGCGCTTGCCGAATGTGCCGAAAGCTGACCGAAGGTCGCCGATGGTGAGCGCTTGGTCCACCTTGGATCGTCCTCATGCCCACCCCAGGATGCCGTACGCGGTTCCAATGCCAGGTGTGCTTCGCCTACGATTCGGCGTTCTCCCGCCACCGCCGCAACGATCCGAGGACCACGGTGACCGATCCCATCTCGACGTCGAAGAGCGCGCGCGAATCTCTCGCTCGTGGCCTCAATGCTCTCCAGGCCGATCCGACCGTGCCGCCCCAGCTCGCCGAGCTCGCCGCTCCGATCGCGCAAGCGATGGGCGCGCTCCACCAGATCGAGCGCACGCAGCAGCTCGCGCCTCATGCCGACGTGGCCTTGAACCACGTTCGCGGCGCGCTTGCGCAGCTGCAGGCGCAGCACGCGAATCATCCGGCGGTGAACCAGGCGCTCGAGGCGGTCGCGTCGTCGCTCAGCCTCGTCCACTCGCTCACGCGGATGACGGCGGGTCCGGCCGCGGGCGCACCGCAGCCGCCTCCCCAGCCCGCGCAGCATCAAGCGCCGCCGCAACAGCCACCGCAGCAGCAGCAGCAGCCCGTGCGCACGCAGGCCATGGCGCAGAAGCAAGCGCCGCCGCAGGCGCCTCCGCAGCAAGCCTACGCACAGCCGAATGCGCAGGCGCGCGGAATGGTCGCGCGTGATCCGTTCGCGCCGCCGGCTCATCAAGGACCGCCGGGCGGTCACGGCGCGCCGCTCGCGGCCGGCATGCACGCGCAGCCCGGCATGGGTGGACCGTCCGCATCGCCGAGCATGCCGGTACCGGCGCCTCCGGCGGGCAACCTGCAGCTCGTGAACGCCGACCTCGGCGCGCACAGCCCGACGAATTTCTACAAGGGCCTTGCCGGCAACGACATCATCGATCACGGCGGACTCTTCGTATCTACGTACGTGCTCCCGAAGATGGGCACGGCGGTGCGCCTCAAGGTGTCGCTTCCGGGCGGCTACGAGTTCGAGGCCAACGCCGTCGTGAAGTGGACGCGTGAGGACGGCGGCGCAGACGCCCCTCCCGGCTTCGGCGCCCAGTTCACACAGATAACGCCGGAAGCTCGGCAGCTCGTCTATCGCTACGTGCGCAACCGCGAGCCGATCTTCCACGACGACTTCTAGCCGCGGCGCGCCTGTGTCGCGCTAGTCTCCTCGGCCGCATGTCGTTGTACGAGCGCCTCTTTCCGCGCTTTCGTCCCAAGCGCGAGCTGAGGCCCCAGGGCAGCGGCGACGGATGGGGCGCGCGCATCACCTGGCTCGGCACCGCGGGCTTCATCATCCAGTCCGCCGAGACGACGCTCCTCGTCGATCCCTTCGTCACGCGTCCGGGCCTGTCGCGCATCGCGCGGCGCATGATCCCCGACGACCTCGCGATCGCGCGTCACGTTCCGCGCAAGGTCGACGCCGTGCTCTGCGGGCACAGTCACTACGACCACGTCGCCGACGCGCCGCGCATCGCGAGGCAGACGAAGGCGAAGCTCGTCGGATCGCCCTCGACGTGCGCGTGGGGTCGCGCGGAAGGGCTCCCCGAGAGCCAGCTCGTGCAGATCCCCGCCACCGGCGCCGTCGTTCGCTTCGGTGACATCGAGGTGCGTTACGTGCCGAGCCGTCACGGCAAGATCGCGTTCAATCGCGTGCCGCTCGTCGGCGAAGTGCGAACGACGCCGCGCGGACCAGGACGCCTCTGGCACTACCGCATGGGCGGCGCATTCGGGCTCTTGATCAAGGCGCCGGGCGTCACCATCTATCACAACGGCAGCGCCGACCTCATCGACGCCGAGCTCGAAGGCGAGCGCGCCGACGTGCTCCTCGCCTGCCTCGCAGGACGCAAGGGCACCGAGAACTACGTGGCTCGGCTCGTGAGCGCGCTCGGTCCCAAGCTCGTCGTGCCCACCCATCACGACGCGTTCTTCGCGCCGCTCGAGAACGGCCTCCATCTGCTGCCCGGCATCGACGTCGAGGGTTTCGTGTCCGAGGTCTTCCTGCGCGCGCCCGGCGCGAGCGTCATCACGCCGGACTACGAGGAGCCCATCTGCGTGCCGCCGAACGACGCGCGCGGAGCGGTCCTCACCGCGAGCTGAGCGTCGTGACGTCCAGCGTCCAGCGCTGTTCCTTCGCCGCCCGCGCGATGCGTCGGCTCTGCACGACGGTCGTGGCGCTGCTGGCGATCGCCTTCGTGCTCCTCGGAGCGCCGCCCGCCGCCCGTGCCTCCAGCGATCCCGACCTGGCCTGGTACACGATCACGACGCCGCACTTCCGCATCACGTACCACTCGGGGCTCGACCAGATCGCGCAGCACGTGGCGAACGTCGCCGAGAGCATCTACGGCAACATGAGCCTGGCCGTCGGGTGGGTCCCCGGTGAGCTCACGGAGATCTCGCTCGTCGACGTGAACGAGAGCGCCAACGGCTCGGCCGGCGCATTGCCGTACAACGCGATCCGTCTCCTCGTGACGGCGCCCGAGGACATGTCGCCGCTCGGCGACGTCGACGACTGGTACCTCGAGCTGGTCACCCACGAGTACACGCACATTCTCCACACCGACCACATCCGCGGATTGCCGGCGATCGTGAACGCGGTACTGGGCAAGACACTAGCGCCCAATCAAGTGCAGCCGCGCTGGATCCTCGAAGGGCTCGGCGTCTACGAAGAGAGCGCGCGCACCAGCGCAGGACGCGTCCGCAACTCGCAATGGGAAATGTGGATGCGCGCCGACGTGCTCGGCGACAACGTCGCGTCGCTCGACCAGCTCGCGAACGTGGTGCGGCGCTGGCCTCAGGGAAATCTCTACTACCTCTACGGCTCGTACTTCACGAACTGGATCGCGGAGACCTACGGCGAAGGTGCGCTGCGCAAGATGGCCGACGACTACGGCAAGCAGCTGATTCCCTGGGGGTTCAATCGATCGATCCGTCGCGCCACGGGCAGCACCTTCGTCGAGATGTACCCGCGCTGGATCGACAGCATGAAGAAGCAGTACGCGGCGCAAGCGACCGCGGTGCGCGCGCAGGGCCTTCGCGAGGGCACGCGCATCACGCACCATGGACAGATCGCGCGCTACCCGCGCTGGATCCCCAAGAACGCGTGGCCCGACTACGCGGGCGGCCTCCTCTACTATCGCGACGACCAGCATCTCCGGCCTGGGCTATGGGCGCTGCCGGTGAAGCGCGACGCGTCAGGCGCCGTCATCGAGACGAAGAAGAGCGAGGACGGGACCGAGCACATCGCGCGGATGGCCGGCGAGTCGGTGGCGAGCTTCACGCCGGATGGCGGCGTCGTGTTCGGCGCGCAGGAGTACGAGAAGAACGTCTACCTCTTCGGAGACCTCGAGCGACTCGAGCCGGGGAAGAAGAGCTCGTTCGGCCTCGAAGACGGCGGGCGCGTCCGCATCACGCACGGCATGCGCGCCGCGGATCCCACCGTCTCGCCGGATGGCCGTCGCGTCGTCTTCGTCATCAACCAGCACGGCACGCGCTCGATCCACATCGGCGATCTCACGGGCGATGGTCTCGCGAACGTTCGCGAGCTCGTACCCACGTACTTCATGGAGCAGTCGTTCACGCCGCGCTGGTCGCCGGACGGAACGCACATCGCATACAGCGTCTGGAAGCGCGGAGGCTATCGCGACATCCGCTACGTCGACGTGCGCGACGGCACCTATCGTGATCTCACGAACGATCGCGCGGTCGACGGAGCGCCGAGCTTCTCCGCCGACGGACGGCTCCTCTATTTCCATTCCGATCGTACGGGCATCTCGAACATCTATGCCCTCGAGCTCGACTCGGGACATCTGCGCCAGGTCACCAACGTCCTGAACGGCGCGTACATGGCGGAGCCGTCGCCGGACGGAAAGACGCTCGCGTACGTCGGTTACACGCCGGCTGGCTTCGACCTCTTCGCGATCGCGGTCGACGAATCGACATGGACCGAGGCTGAACCGTACGTCGATCGCCGGCCGACAGCGGCCGTCGTTCCGCAGAAGCGCTGGGACGTGAAGCCGTTCAACCCCTGGCATACGTTGATCCCGCGCCGTTACGGGGTCGCGATCACGGAAGGCGCGTTCGGTCGCGTCGTGTCGATCACCGCATCGCAGTCGGACCTGGTCGGCCTCAACACGGTCACGGCGATATCGACCACGGAGCTCGAGAAACCGGAGCTCCAGGGCTCGCTCTCGTACACGTATTCGCGCCTTCCGTTCGACGTAGGGGTTGGCGTCTTCCGCAGCATCACGCCTCGCGGCGGCTATCAGCTCGGCACCGGATTCCGTCCTACGGTCGTGCAGGAGACCGCCGGGTTCGCATCCTCGATCGTCTACTCCACGCCGACCGCCAGCAGCACGAGCACGTACGTGATCACGCACAGCGTCGCGCGCGTGGCCGCAGACATCCCCGTGCCGATCGACAAGCTCGATCCCTACGAGACGCCGTCATTCCCGCCGCGCGGCCTCACGAGCTCGCTCCACCTCGGCTACTCGTACTCGAACGCGGAGCGCTATCTCTGGAGCGTCGGTCCGGAGCGCGGCTTCTCGCTGGGCCTGTCGTTCGATTTCACCGACCCGCACCTCGGGAGCGACTTCGCCGGCTGGGTCACCAATGGCGACTTCACGACGTACTACCTGATGCCGTGGCTCCAGCATCACTCGGTGGCGCTCCACGCGGGCGCGGGCACGAGCGGCGGCGTGTTCCCGGGACGCGGCGCGTTCTTCGTCGGCAGCTTCGTCGACCTCCCCATCGTCGACACCGTCCGCAACATCCTCATCCAGGGCGGCGTCACGCTGCGCGGCTATCCGTCGGTCATCGTCGCAGGGCGCAGCTACGCGCTCGGCAACATCGAGTACCGCTTTCCCATCGTGAACGTCGATCACGGACCGTCGACGCTCCCCATCTTCTTGAACCGCATCACCGGCGCGGTCTTCCTCGACTACGGCAGCGCGTTCGACCTCCTCGATACCGCGCAGTTCAAGACGGGCACCGGCGCCGAGCTCTGGTTCGACAGCACCCTCGGCTACATCGCCAACTTCACGTTCCGGCTCGGCTACGCGCGCGGGCTCTCGAGCGGGGGCATCGACAAGATCTATTTCGTCGCGGCCGTTCCGTACTGACGCGGGCTGACGCTTACGGCGAGAAAAGCACGCCGAGAACTTGGCCACCCGGCGGGCACCATGCGTACGGTCCCAGCATGCGCATGCGCCTCGTCCTCGCCATGTCTCTGAGCTTCGGCGTCTCGACCGCCCTCGCCGCCTCCTCGATCGGCTGCGGCCTCGTCGGGCAATCGAAGCCTGCGATGGCGCAGGAGGCAGCCCTCGAGCTCAACCTCAACGCGCGCTTCGGACGCATGGAGCTCGCTGCCGAGCGCGTCTCGCCGAAGGCGCGCGATCAGTTCTTCGATCGGCGACGCGCCTGGGGCGGCAGCGTCCGCATCGCGGACTACGACATGACCGGCCTCAAGATGAAGGGCGAGGACGACGCCGAGACGTTCGTGAAGATCGCGTGGTACCGCGCCAACGAAGGCGACCTACGCGTCACGACGCTCAAGCAGAAGTGGCACTCCGATGCGAAGGGCGACTGGAAGCTCACCGAGGAGCAGCGCCTCGACGGCGACCTCGGTCTGCTCGGCGAGCCGCCCGTCCCCGTGACCGCCGTCACCGAGGCGCCGAAGCGCTCGCAGTTCCCGACCATCTACCTGGGAGGCGGCGGCGCCGACGCACCCGCGCCCGCGCCCGTACCCGCCCAGCCTGCAGCTCCGCCGCCGCCGGCCTCGATCGGGCTCGGCGAGGATGCGCCGGTGGGCGGCCTCCGCAATCGCTGATCGCTGATCGCTGACTCGCGTCAGCCGCGATCAACCAGGAGAAGCAGACGACTTCGGCGGCGTGGACTTCTTCGCCGTCGTCTTCTTCTTCGCGGTCGTCTTCGGCGCGTTCACGGCGCGGAGGCGCTTGAGGCGTGCCTTCTTCTTGGCCTGGCCCTTACGGCGGGTCATTTTCTGCGACTTGCGGCGGTCGAACTTACCCATGGCCGCGCAGACAACGCCCTTTCGCCCCCCTCGTCAAGCCGCCCGACATCACGGGCACCGCGAAACGCCACCTGGAAGCCTCGCGAGCACCACTCTCGGGAGCGCGCCAAACCACACCTCGCGCGAGCACCACTCTCGGGAGCGCGAGGGGCGGAGCCCCTCGCCCCTGAGTAGGAAGGCGGGCGTCAGCCCGCCGATTCCGCGACGGCGTCCTCGCGGCTGCGGACTTCGAGGCGATAACGGCTGTTGATCGTCTCGATGTAGAAGACCTCGCGACCCGCGAGCCGGAGCACGCGTTTCACGGGCGTCGTGACGTATTCGTGCATCCCGTCAGGGAACTCGATCACGACGACGGAGCCTTTCCGCGGCGCCCTCA
The DNA here is from genome assembly GCA_034666145.1 of Myxococcales bacterium. Taxonomy (GTDB): domain Bacteria; phylum Myxococcota_A; class Polyangia; order Polyangiales; family Polyangiaceae; genus Labilithrix. Next base: position 19,068 of record JAXDMI010001199.1, read on the forward strand.
CCAGGCGTCCCGCGACGGCGCGCGACCCCTTCCCGAGCTTGCGGAGCACGACTTCCACAGAAACCAATCTAGCATCCCCTGGTTCCGCGTCTACGGGCGGCGCGAGACCGTGCGCGGGAAAAGCAGAGGTCGGGCGGTCCGGCTCCGCGCCGCTTTCCGCAGTCGTCCCCCGCCCTTGCCCCGCAGTAGCAGAGCCGCTGCCGCGCACCGCGTCGCGCCCACAACGCTCCCACGTCGCTCGGACGACCTCTGCGGTCATCGATGAGCACGCTTACGATTCAGCTCAACTTGCTTGAATCGTTACTTATTACGGTAGGGGTGCCGACCCTCTCGTCGACCTCGACCAGCCACGCCGACGCCCTCTCTTGTTGTCGACGCGGGCGCCGAGTATGCGGCGCTTGGCGATGTCTCAGCACGGAGAGCACCTCTCGTTCGGGTTGCGCGCTGCGTCAGCGCACGAGCGCCGCGGCTGCATCGAGGTCGTTTGCGGCTCGATGTTCAGCGGCAAGACCGAAGAGCTCCTCCGGCGCGTGAAGCGCGCACACTTCGCCAAGCAGCGCGTCCTGCTCTTCAAGCCGCGCATCGACAACCGCTACGACGACGTGAAGGTCGTCAGCCACGAGGGCCTCAAGGCCGAGGCCACCGCGGTCACCGGCTCCGCGGAGATCTTCTCCTACGTCGAGCAGGCGGGCCTCGGCGTCGCGCAGGTGGTCGGCATCGACGAGGCGCAGTTCTTCGACGAAGGCGTCATCGCGGTCGCCGAGAAGCTCGCCAACGCCGGCATCCGCGTGATCTGCGCCGGGCTCGATCAAGACTTCCGGGGTCAGCCGTTCGGGCCGATGGCCGCGCTGATGAGCATCGCGGAGTTCGTGACCAAGCTGCATGCAGTCTGCACGCGTTGCGGCGCTGCGGCGTGTCGCTCGCAGCGACTCGTCGGCACCGAGGGTCAGCTCTTCGTCGGCGGCGCTGCCGACTACGAGCCGCGCTGCCGGCGGTGCTTCGTGCCCGGCGTCGTCGACACGCCGCGCTGAGGCGGCGCGGGCTGGGCATCGTCCTCGCCCGCCGCGCCCGCTTCCTTGGGCGGAGCGCTGTGGAGCTGCGGGCTCGTCACGTTCGGCACCTTCTGTTGCGCGAAGTAGGCGCGAAGCACCTCACGCGCAAGGAGGTTCGCCTTGATCGACCACGTCGGGTTGTTGACGACGAGGACACCGATCGCGACCTGGCGCGGCGGCGGGTTCGCCGGTGAATCACCGTCGGCGATGACGATGGGACGGCTCGGCGCGAACCCCGTGAACCACGTGTAGAAGCGCTGGTTCGTGGGATCCGTGAGCGTGCCCGTCTTCCCCGCGACGCCGATGTTGGGCAGGAACGCTGCGCCCTTCGGATCGTGGAACGCGCGATATGACGTGCCGTCGGTCACCGTCGATTCCATCATCGAGGTGACGGCCGCCGCGGTCCTCTCCTTGATGACGCGCTTCTGCGCGAGGCTCGTGTCGGCGGTCCACACCACCTTGCCGGCTTCGTCGGCGACGTCGGCGACGAGCACCGGACGGACCGGCTCTCCGCCGCGCGCCATCGTCGCGCTCAACCATGCGGCGTGGAGCGGCGAGAGCGTCGTGTTCCAGAATCCGGCCGCGGTGCGCGCGAAGCCCAGCTGATCCTCGGGGAAGTGCTCGGCGCTCGGCTGCACCGGCACGTCGAACGGGAGCGCGCTGCCGAAGCCGAGGGCCTTCGCCTGCGCCTCGAGGCCCGCAGGCTTGAGGTGATGCAACGCGAGCCGCGCGAACACCGTGTTGATGCTCCGACCCATCGCGCCGGCGAGCGTCGTGCACCAGCGATCGCGCTTGAGGTCGGGAACGAGATCCTTCTCGACGATGCGCTGCTCGCCGCCCGAGTAACACTCGCGCTGATCGGGCGTCGCACCGGCCTGCTCGACGAGCGCGGACGCGGTGATGATCTTGAAGACGCTCGCGGCCGGCGCGGTGGCCTCGACGCAGAGGTCGCGCTGCGGGCCCTTCTCGACGTGGCTCGCGTAGACGAGGATCTTCCCCGTCTGGACGTCCATGAGCACGACCGATGCTTCGGGCACGTGATGCATGCTCATCACGCCGTCGGCCGCGCGCTGGAGCGCCGGGTCGACGGTGAGATGGGCCACGCGCTTCTCGGGCAGGGGCGCCGTCGCTCCCGTGTCGCCGACCGTGAGCTTGGCGAGCTCGAGGCCGGCGAGCGTGGCGTGAGGCGGCGCAGAGGCCGCGGCGCCCGTCACGGAGACGAGCTTCGAGATCGAGGGAAGCTCGTGCGAGCCCTCGGCACGAACCGGCGATCGCGAGAGCGACGCAAAGGCAAGCGCCACCACGAGGGGGGCACCGACCCCCACCGCCATCCACGAGCGTCGCATCCGCCGGGTGTGACATGGCCGCTGCGACACGGGCAAACAAACGGCGGCTGGACGAGGGCCCCCGCTAACGATATCGAGGTGTTGCCATGTCGCGTCGGATCGCGCTCCGGACCGTGCTCGCGACCGTCGTCATCGCCGGTCTCGCGGTCGTCCCGCGCGTCGCGCGTGCCGATGGACCGCTCCGCCGCGTGGTGCCGGCAGGCGGTGGGCTCGACGCGGTGGACGTCACCATCGACCCCGCAGCGGGCCTCATCCGCGTCCTCCGCGGTGGTCGCTCGAAGGAGATCCCGATCGCCATCGAGAAGACGCGCATCGACAGCGCGGCTTCCACGATCGAGATCATCGCCGTCGGCGAAGGTCGCAGCGTGGCGCGCGTTCGCGTGCCCGACGTGCAGCGCAAGGACCTGGCGTTCGAAGCCGTGATCTCCGGTCAGAGCGATGCTCCGATCTTCGCAGGCCTCACCGGCTACACGCAGGGCGACGAGGGCGATCGCAGCGGCCAGCTCGTGCTCGTGAAGGAGCGCGACGGCCAGAGCAAGTTCGTCATCGTCGCGGAGACCCGCGAGGACACGCGCATCTGTGGGCAAGCCGTGACGCCGCTCGGCGCACGAGGCGTCGACGCAAAGCGCATGCAGCTCGTCGGCGCGACGTTGCCGCGCATCGACAAGAAGGCGCGCGACGGAGCGCAGCACGTCGTCGCGCAGGCGCGCACCAATGCAGCGGCGCCGCTCGCGCGCGTGCTCGTCGCGACGGGCGGCAGCTCACCGAACGCGCCCGCGCTCACCGACGGAAAGATCGACACGGTGTGGAGCGAGGCGCGCACCGCCGGCGACGGTCACGGCGAGTTCGCGACCATGCGAGCGCCCTCCGATCTGCCGATCCATGCCCTGGTCGTGACCATCGCGCCGACCTCGCCGAAGCCGGAGGGGGCGGCCCCGCGGACGCTCTTCATCGCGACCGACGAGAAGATGTTCCTCGTCACCATGCCCGAGGATGCGTGGAGCAAGCCGGGACAGGCCTACGACGTGCCGCTCCCGGAGCCGGTTCGCACGTCGTGCGTCGCCGTCGTGCTCGACGAAGCGTATCTGCGCAACGCGGCGCCGCCGGAGGTCTCGATCGCGGAGATCGCGGCCATCACGAAGTTCGACGTCGAGGGCGCGAAGCTCGACGACGTCGCGAAGGCGCTCGCTTCGCCGCGCGGGGAAGAAGCGGCGGCGCTCTTGCGACGCGCGGGTGATGCCGGCCTCGCGGCGGTGGTGACCGCATATCCGGCGCTCGATGCGCGCGGGCGTGCGCTCGCCGTCGACGTGGCATCCAGCGCAGGCACGTGCAGCGGTCCCGCCGCCGACCTGCTCACGCGCGCGCTCGCCGATCGCGAGACCGAGGTGCGAAGGCGAGCGCTCGGTCGCATCGAACGCTGCGGAAAGTCGGCGGGCGAAGCGCTCGTGCTCGCCGTGCGCGGAGACGACGAGGCACGTCGCGCCGCGGCCGCGCCGCTCCACGCGACGGTGGCGCCGAGCCTGGCCATCGAGCCGCTCGCGGAGCAGATGGGCAAGGGCACACCGGAGACGCGTCGCGCGGTGCGAGGGGCGTTCGCGCGCGCATCGGCCGGAGCGACGCGTGACAAGCTGCTCGGCCTCCTCGCGAAGCGCGAGATGGCGACGCCGGCGCGGCTCGATCTCTTGCGCGCGATGGGCGCGAAGCTTCCCGAGCTACGTCCCGAGGCCGACGTGGCCATCGCCGATCTGCTGCGCGGGTCTCCGGACATGCCGACGCGCTACCTCCTCGCGCAGCCGCTCGCCCATCTCGCGCGCGCCCAGGATGCGACGTCGGGCGAGCTGTCTCGTCTCGCGGAGCTCGCGCGTCGCGATCCCGATTGGGCGGTGCGAGCGCGCGCTGTGGAGCTGTCGGCGGGCATCGGTCCGCTCGGCTCGGCGCTGATGGCGGCGGTCCTCGATCCCGAGCCGCGCGTGCGTGAGGCTGCGCTCAAGGCAATGGCCACTTCGGGCCTCGCCGCCGGCGTGCCGGCCGCAGCACAGGCGCTCGCGAAGGACGAGTGGACGTTCGTACGCATGGCCGCCGCCGACGCCCTCGGCGCGCTCTCGCAAGACACGGCGGCGA
>JAXDMI010001200.1:0-6337 GCA_034666145.1 Myxococcales bacterium
TCATGCACGCGCTCAAGGACAAGCGCGTCATGGTCGCCGGCGAGTCATGGGCCGTGTATGTCGGCAAGAACGTATCGATCGCCCACGACGCGCTCGTTCACGGACCTTGCTACATCGGCGACGACACGTTCATCGGATTCAAGGCGGTGGTCCACGACTCCGTCGTCGGCTCGAGCTGCTTCGTTGGAATCGGCGCCGTCGTGGTCGGCGTCGAGATCCCGGACGGCCGCTTCGTTCCGCATGGTCGCATCGTCGATAGTGCAGACGCGGTCGACGCACTGCCTCCCATCACCGAAGCGCACAAACATTTCAACGAGGACGTCGTCGAGGTCAATCGTGGGCTTGCCGTCGCCTACCACGAGCGCGATCGCGAGCGAGTGACAGCCGCGAAGCGCGCGCACGTCGAGCCGGACGCTCACGACATACCGTCGTGGGACGTCCGCTGGGGCCGCACGGCCATGAAGGAGAGGTTCTGATGCTGACGGTCGGGCTCATCGGGGGCGTTGTTCTCTACGCGATCGTCATCGCGTTCCGCTGCGCGTTCCGTGTCGAAGAAGGTCACGTCGCGGTCCTCAGCACGTTCGGCCGCGCGGAGACGTCGGACGGCAAGCACCGGCTCGTGACGTACGGCCCGGGGATCCATCAGAAGAAGCCTTGGCAGAAGGTGGTCCACGTCTCGATGAAGGAGCAGAACCTCGATCTGAACGAGGAAGGCGGCGGCATGGCGATGGCCGACGACGGAACGATCCTGCGCCTCGACTCGTTCGTCCGCTACGTCCCGGTCGAGGAGGTCCTCTACGAGCACCTCTTCGGCGTCGAGAAGCCGATGGAGCACATCACCGGCCTCTTCACCTGCTTGCTGCGCAACGAGATCGCGAATTTTCGAGGCACCCAGGACGAGCAAGGCGAGACACTCTCGAAGCGGTTCGACTTCGCCACCCAGGCCGGCTCGTACGCGCTCATCCGGCGCGAGCGGAGGCTTCTCAACGAACGCATTCAGCGGTTCTGTCACCGCAAGATCGACAACCGCTACGGCGTCCGCTTCGTCGCCGTGGATCTCGCCGACATCCTTCCGCCCGACGAGCTCGCCGATGCTCTCAACGCCGTCATGCAGGCGCAGAGCGAGTCCGAGGCGATGCTCTTCCGCGCCGAAGGCGAGTGCCAGCAACGCATCCTCGCCGCGGACTGCGGCGTCAACATCGCCCGCACCCGCGCGATCGCCATCGAGACCGAGATCCGCACGCTGGCCGGGTTCCTCCGGGACCTCGAGACCCGCGGCGTGCTCGAGACGTACGTGGCGCGGCGTCGCTGCGAGGTGACCAGTGAGTCGCGCGCGCTCTTCCTCAAGGAGACGAGCTCATGACCTCCGCCGACACCATCCAGCTCGTCATCGGCCTCTTGCTCGGCGCCTTCGCGCTTCCCGTGGGCTGGCTCCTGCTCCGCGCGACCGCGCTCGAGGTCGAGGACGAGGAGGCCGTGCTCGTCACGAGCTTCGGCAAGCTCGCGCGCACGTTCCGAGAGCCCGGCCTGCACTTCTATCTTCCCAAGGTGTTCCCGTGGACGAGGCTCGCGCGGGTCTCGCTCCGCCGCGACTTCCGCCACTTCAAGAACGTCCACGTCAACGACGCTGCAGGCACCACGGTCATCGTCGATCTCTGGCTGGAGTTCCGCGTCGCGGATCCCGCGCGCGCGATCTTCTCCGTCGCCGACTGGGAACGGTCGCTCACGAACCTCGTCGCGCACGCCGCGACGAGCATCCTGGGAAGCCGGGATTTCAGGCAGATCCTCAACGATCGGACCGAGCTCAGCACGCTGCTCCAGGGCGACATCAGTCACGAGACGGAGCGCTGGGGGCTCGAGATCGAGCTCGTGTTCATCCGAAACGTCAGCCTTCTCCCCGAAGTCTCGCGACAGATGTTCGAGACCATCGCTGCGCGGCTCGAGCGTGCGAAGGCCCACGTCGACGAGGTCGGCCGCCTCCAGGTGGCGCAGCTCGAAGCGGACACGTCCATGCGCGTCGCTGCGCTCGTCGCGGAGGCGAAGGGACAGTATCCGGCCGCCATCGGGCGTGCGCTCGCCGAGATGAAGAAGACCCCGGCCACCTTCGAGGCGTACAACGAGCTCTACGAGCTCTCCCTCGTGCGGCCCCATCGAACGGTGACATTCCGCGGCTTCGACCCCGACGAGCTCCGCGCGACGGACGCCGCGATGATCGTCCCGGGCGTCGACGGCGCGACGAACGGAAACGGAGCTACGCCGCCGCAGCTCCCGCCGCTCCCGGCCCGGCCCGACAGCGCCGTGAAGTCCTGAGCGGCTCGCTCGGTCTCCGGTCGCTTCTGCGCTCAATCCCGAAGCGAAGCCACGAAGAGATGAGTCTGAAGGGCTCCTCGCCCTTCCCCTGCCGCGCTGCGAGCGACGGCGCCCGCCACCACCACCGCGCCGTCGGGCGCGACGGCCACCGCCTGGACGGCCGCGATCGCCGGACCGGAGAGCAACGCCGCGCGACGGGTCTCGCCTCGCTCGTCGAGAAGAAGCACGAACGATGCGAGCTTGTCCGCCGGGACGCTGAACATCCCGCCGCCGAGATCCGCGCTGCCATCCATCTGCCCAGTCACCACCAGGCGGCCCGCGGGGTCGGTCGTCAGGCGGAGCTCCGTGGCGTGCGCGGCAAAGCAACGCTGCCAACGAAGCGCAGCCTCGCCGTCGAACGCGGCGATCGCGAAGCCTCGACCTGGACAGAGAGCGATCGCATCGGGCGTGAGCGCCGCCGTGCCGCCGGCCATCGCAACGAGCTGCCCGTTCGTGCCGACGTGAACGGGCCGCGTCCAGGCGACGGCGCCGGTGCCCAGCTGCATCTTCGACATCGCTTGATCGCCGTCGTCGCTCGGTGCGCGTGCGTGGAGCGTGTAAGCGCCGTCGCTGAAGAGCGCCACGTCCGAGACGAGCGCGTCTGCGGTGATCGATGCCGGGAATTGATGGATCCACGGCGGCGAAACACGCTGCGTGCCGAGCACGCGTCCGTCGTCGCTGGACACCACGACGAGACGCACGCCGTCTTGCTGCGTGCGGAGCATCAACACACCGCGCGCGTCCGTCGCGACACCCGTCACGAGCCCTCCGAAGCCGAGGTCGCGACGGGACACCACGTTTCCGGCGGGGTCGAGCATGGTCAGGAACGGACCCTCGGGAACGTCTCCCGAGCCCGTGATCAGCCCGACACCACGCGGCGCCGCGACGACCCCGCGAAGAACGCCTGGCGCATCGACCGCGCGCGCGAACTGCGTCGTCAGATCGGGAGTGAAGCCGGCGACGAACGCCTGACCCTGTCCAGCGACCGCTCGCATCGGCGTCGCTCCACCGAAGGCAAGTCGATCGGCGAAGGTGCCGGCAACGATCACGTTGCCCGCTGCGGCGATGCGGACGGCGGTCACGCGGGCCGTGGGCGCTTCGAAGCATTGCGCGGCGGAGACACCGAGCCCCGCGATCTCGAGGCCGCAGTCGCGCGCTTGCCCCGGAAATCGAGCGGGTCCGCAAGCCGCGACGAAAGATGCCGCCAACAAGACGACGCCGCAGTGCTTCTTCAAGGCGCCACCACGCAACGACGAGCGTCGAGGTCGTAGCGCTGACCCGGCCCGCAGGTGGGCTGATAGTTCGACGGCGCGACCGACGGGACCTGCGTGGCCGGTACCACCTCCTTGCCTCGGCCCGACGTGTCGTGCGCAGACTCGCTGCGCTCGCGACCGCTGGAGGGATCGGGGAAGGCGACGGTCACGACGACCTCGCTTCCCTCGCGCTCCGTCTCGAACGTGGACCCTGCACCCAACGTGGCGAGATCGGATTCGAGGCTGTAGCTCGAGAGCTCCTGGTGGTCGGCCTGCGCGACGGCGACCCGCGTCCATGCGGAAGCGAGCGCCGCGGTGACCGCCTCGGCCCGCTCCGCGCTCTCGTAACGAACCCGACCGATCGCGACCAGACGCTCGCCTCGAACGCGTACGTCGAGGCGCGCGAAGCGAAAACCCTTCGCGAGCTCGCTGTATTTGCCGTGCCCGCCGCCCCATTCGTGCTCGATGCGATCCGCAGCTGCCCCCTGGAGGACGACACTCGAGATCGTTCCGCCAGGAAGGCTCACGCGTGACGTCACGTCACCGGGCGACAGCGCGCGAAGCTGCGGCGAGAGCGATTGCGATGCCACGAGCCAGGTGTCGCCGAGCATCCAGAGTCGCGCAGGGCCGCCTTCGTCCCCGAGCACGTATCCGCCCCGAGGAAGCGGCGTTGCCGCCTTCGACGCGACCAGATCGGAGTCGGCCTTCGGCGGAATGTCGTGAACGATGACCAGCCACGACTTCGGCTCACCGCTGCCCGGCACCAGGTTCACGCAGCCTTCGATGCGGCGACGCATGATCGCGTGAAACGGAACCACGGTCATCAGCCCGTGGACGAGCATGACGGGGCTCTCGCGCCGTGTGTCGAGAAGCTGGAGGTCGAGCGCCACGGCGAGGTCGCACTCACCGCCGACCACGCTGCGCGTCCACGCCGGTACGGTCGCGCCGGGTCCGCCGCAACCAACGAGGGCGCCGGCGGCGAGCATGACGGCAGCGAGCGCGCGGAGCGAACCGGCGCTCATCGCCCGCACTTCGACGGCACCGTCGTCTGGAAGAGAAACGTGCCGTAGCGGCGCACGTCGTCCGGCAAACGGCGTTCGAATGGAGCGATGAATGGCCGGGTCGGCCGCGGGATGTTCCGCTCCGACTCCTGCTGCGTGACCTGGCTCTCGGCGACGTTCCGGTCGACGTGTCCTTGCGCGGCGGCAGCGGCGGCGCCCTCCAGGCGACGTGCGTCGTCCAGGCTCTCGGCCATCGAGCTCCGCTCGATCTCGAGTCGTTCGCGCGTCGCCGCGGAGATCGTCGCGACCACGCGGGCTCGCTCCGCATCGATGGCCGAGCGTGCGACGGCGCCGCCCGACGTCGTCGCGAAGGGCAGGCTCCGGGCCAGCAGCTGGGACTCCGCATCGAGCCGCGCGAGGTACGACAACCGACGCGCGATCGAGCGATCGGCGAGCGAGCGACTCACGGCGACCGCCACATCCGCCGGGATCGCCGCCCGTCCGTCGCGCGCTGCGAGCAGGAGGTTGAAGTACGCATCGTCACGTCGAAGCGCGTCGGCGCCGGCCATGGTCGCACCAAGATGCGCGAACAGCGGGTCGACCGCCGCGCGGAGGGCGAGGATCTCGCGCTGCGCCTCGGCGTAGTTGCAGTTCATGATCTGGATGACGATGCGCATGGTGCGCGCCGATGCTGCGCGCGCGGTCGGCAGCGCGCTCGACGCGAGCAGCCGCGCCAGAGCGTCCGCCTTCGATAGGGATCCCGCCATCAGGAATGCCCACGACATCTCGTAGGCGGCCTCTGCCCAGAGCGCCGAGCCCGTGTCGAGCATCTCCCAGTACTTCACGGCCGCGCTGAGCTTCGACGAGTCGATGGTCGGCTGGCCGTTCTCGTCCATGCGAACCGCTGCCGAGTCGTACGTCTGGGCCATGGCCATCAGCGCCACATCGCGAAAATAGGCACGATCGTAGCTCGGAGGGGCCTGATCGAGGATCGCGACCGCCCGCTGGAACGACTGCACCGCGGGGACGCTCCGCTCGAGCCGGACCTGCGCTGCACCTGCCAGCAGGAGCGCGCGCGCGCGGTTGGGATCGCGATCGGCGACGGCCGACAGCGTCGCGACGGCTTCGTCGTAGCGGCCCGCATCGTAACGATGGCGCCCGAGGAGATACGCGGCGCCGCTCTGCACCTCGGGCTCGGCGATCGCTGCCACCACTTGCGGCGTCACCGCTCCGAAGAGCCGCTCCAGATCAGCCCCTTCGGGAAGCTCGCGAGCGATGCGCGACAGCCGCGCGACAGCGTCGCGAAAGCGCGGATGCAGCGGGTTCTGCGCGATGCGTCCGAGAACCGCGACGGCGCCCGCATCGAGGTGAAAGTCGGCGAGCGACGCGCCGAACGCGAAGTCCTCCTCCCCGCGGCGAGGGTCGACGACGGTAGGCGCCGGAAGAGGAGGCGGCCTCCTGCGCTGCGCATGCGCACTCGTGGTGATGAAACAGAGTGACAGCAGCACCAAGGCCGCACGCATGATCCTGACTCTATCAGCCCGTGGAGTGCCTAGGGCTGACCTTGCTCACGACCTTGCGAGGAGGTCGCGCGATCGGCGTTTCGCGATTTCGACCGCCCGAGTGATCGTGGGCGCCCCTCGGCGGCGATTAGTAAGACGGAAGGGTCTTTCTTCGCATGCGATTGTTGCGACTCACGGCAGCGCTTGTTTCCACGGGTCTCGGGCTGGGGCT
>JAXDMI010001201.1:0-3832 GCA_034666145.1 Myxococcales bacterium
CGCTCTACGACGACCTCCACTGCTACACGCGCAAGAAGCTGCGCGCGAAGTACGGCAAGGACAAGATCCCGGAGAAGGCGCCGATCCCCGCGCACCTGCTCGGCAACATGTGGGCGCAGCAGTGGGACGCGATCTTCGACGTCGTCGAGCCGTATCCCGGACAGGGCTCGCTCGACGTCGACAAGAAGCTCCGCGACAAGAAGTACGACCCGACGAAGATGGTGAAGCTCGGCGAGGGCTTCTTCACGTCGCTCGGCCTCGAGCCGCTACCGAAGTCGTTCTGGGAGCGCTCGCTGTTCACGCGTCCGAAGGACCGCGAGGTCGTGTGTCACGCGAGCGCGTGGGACGTGTCGTGGAACGACGACCTGCGCATCAAGATGTGCATCGAGCCGACCGAGGACGACCTCATCACCATTCACCACGAGCTCGGGCACGACTATTACTTCCACTACTATTACAAGCTGCCGATCCTGTTCCAGGCGGGCGCGAACGACGGCTTCCACGAGGGCATCGGCGACACGCTCGCTCTCAGCGTCACGCCGCAGTACCTGAAGAACCTCGGCCTGCTCGATCAGGTGCCGAACAACGACAAGGGCCGCTTGAACGTCCAGATGAAGATGGCCCTCGACAAGGTCGCCTTCCTCCCGTTCGGCCTGCTCATCGACAAGTGGCGCTGGGACGTCTTCTCCGGGAAGACACCGAAGACGAAGTACAACGAGACCTGGTGGGCGCTTCGCACGAAGTACCAGGGCATCGCCGCGCCGGTGCCGCGTAGCGAAGCCGACTTCGATCCGGGCGCGAAGTACCACATCCCCGCGTCGACGCCGTACATGCGCTACTTCCTCGCGCGCATCTACCAATTCCAGTTCCATCGCGCGCTGTGCAAGGCGGCCGGTCACAAGGGCTCGCTCGACACGTGCAGCATCTACGGGAACAAGGAGGCGGGCGCGAAGCTCCGCGCGATGCTGCAGCTCGGTCAGAGCAAGCCGTGGCCCGAGGCCCTCGCGACGCTCTCCGGCGAGAAGAAGGCCGACGCCTCCGCGATGCTCGAGTACTTCGCGCCGCTGCGCGAGTACCTCAAGGAGCAGAACAAGGGCGAGCAGTGCGGCTGGTGAGGCGCGCGCGACTGAGGTCGCGTCAGTTACCGAGCCCGGCGGCGTGGTGCGCGCGGATGCGGTCGCCGGAGAGCACCGCGCCGTAGAACGCGACCTCGTCGAGGGCGCCGCGGAAGAAGCAGTAGATGCCTCCGCGGCTCGCGCCGATGGTGAGCGGCTGCGTATGGCTCACGAGCTTGCGCATCGACGTCTCGCTCGCCACCGACGCGCCGTTGAGCCAGATCGTGAGCGTCCCGCCGTCATAGGTCACGACGACGTGCGCGAACTCGTCGTTCGCAACCGCATCGCCCTGCACGGCGTCGGCAGCGCCGCCCAGATACCGGGCGACGTTGAGCGCATTGGTGCCCTTGTCCAGATAGAACGTGTAGCCGTCGGTGATGCTTCCGTTGAGGCCGCCCTCCGCGAAGCTCTTCGACGCGACGCACATGGGATCGGTCGCGCCGCTCACCGGTGCGCTCCACGCCTCGATCGTGAACGGCGCGTTGGCCAGGAAGGGTAGAGCGTCGCCGACATCGACGAAGGCGCTGCTTCCGTCGAACACTGCCGCGCCGTCGGCGTCGCCGGCGATGGCCCCGGCGCCGTGGGTGACAGCCCCGTTGTAGACGCCGTCGTGCGCGCCGACCTCGTCCTTCGCGACCGTGCCGGTGTCGCCGAGCCGGTAGTACGCGAGCGGCGCATCACCGAGGACGACCGCGCGATAGCCCCGGTGACCAGGCTCGTCGCGACTACCCAACTTGCGCATCGCATGCAGCGACCACGATACCGCGCGCGAGTCGGGAGCACACGGTAGGTCGATGGACGCAGCCCCGCATTCCTCGCGTTCCTCGCCGCGAGGGGTCCGTCGGGCCCGCGATCCAGTGGGGGCGAGAGGCCCGCGAATGCACTTCGAGTGCGGGCGAAACACCTCAGGGGGGGTGCGCATTTCACAATTGAAACGCGCGAGTAGAGCGGCACCAAGACGGGATAGCGGCCGACTGACCGCTTGGACACGCGCGCTCGTCCGCTATGCTTCTACGTAGCGTGAACGATCCGAAACCGCTCGCGTCGCCCGTCTCCGAAGGGGAGATCGTGGCCGGCAAGTATCGCGTCGAGCGAGTGCTCGGCGTCGGTGGGATGGGCGTCGTCGTCAGCGCGCGACACACCACGCTCGATCAGATCGTCGCCATCAAGTTCCTCGTGGCCAACGAGCTCGAGTCGCGCGAGGTCGCGATCGGTCGCTTCCTCGCCGAGGCACGAGCCGCTGCGCGCATCGAGTCCGACTACGTGTGTCGCGTGTTCGACGTGGGCACGCTGCCGAACGGCGTGCCGTTCATGGTGATGGAGCACCTCGAAGGCCGAGACCTCGACGAGGAGATCCAGCAGCGCGGTCAGCTCGATCTCGTCGAGGCCGTCGACTACGTGCTCCAAGCTGCCGATGCGCTCGCGGCCGCGCATGCGCTCGGCATCGTGCATCGCGACATCAAGCCGGCGAATCTCTTCCTGGCGCTTCGTCCGGACGGAACACGACGCGTGAAGGTGCTCGACTTCGGCATCTCGAGGGCGGGCAGCGACGTCAGCCCGCGGCTCAGCGACGTGCAGGGCGCGTCGAGCCTCGGCACGCCGGCGTACATGTCACCGGAGCAAGTGCGCGCCGTCCCCGACGTCGATGCGCGCACGGACATCTGGGGCCTCGGTGCGATCCTCTACGAGCTCATCACCGGGCAGATGGCGTTCGTCGGCGACGACGTGAAGTCGATCCTCGATCACGTCCTCTCGGACGATCCGTGTCCGATGCAGTCGCTCCGTCGTGACGCGCCGTCGGAGCTCGAGGCGATCGTGATGCGTTGCCTCGACCGCGAGCGCGATCGGCGCTGGCCGTCCGCGGCCACGTTCGCGCGCGCTCTCTCGACGTACGGTTCGGCGGGGACCTTCTCGCAGCTCGCCAGCGTGCAGCGCGAGCTCGGCTCGCTGGCGTCGATCTCGGCGGTGCGTACGAACGGCACGAACAGCGTCGAGCCGATGGTCGCGAACGTCCGCGCGAGCATCCCTACGGCGCCCGACCTCGAAGAGGAGATGAAGACGCGCGAGGGGATCGTCCAGGACTGGACGAAGCTCCGGGCGCGGAAGCGAACGGCGCGCATGGCGTTGATCGCGCTCGCTACCGTCTCGGTGGTGATCGGAGCGGGCGCGTTGCTGGCGCGCGTCACGCGACCGCATGGCGCATCGGACACCGCCGCGGCCGGCCCCGGAGCACCGCTGGCGGCCGACTCCGTGTTGCCCGCGAACGTGCTCCCGAGCGCGAGCGCAGAGGTGTCGGCGACGCGCTCGGCCGCAAGCTCCAGCGCCAACGTGTATCCTACAATCAATCCCGTGCACTCTGCACGTGGTTTGGCCCCGCGGGCCACCGGCGGAGCGCGCCCTACCGGACGGCCGGCACCGAAGGGGAGTGTCAATCATCTCCTCGATACGCGGGACTGACGCGGGACTGACGAAGGGCCGACTCGACCGCGAAACCTGCCTGATACCCCGCTTTTTCCGGGTTTTTCAGCGATCGCGAACGACCGTCTACAAAAGCGTGATCGCAGTCACATTGTGCGGATAGGATACTCCGCATGAACCAACCCCCTGGTGGCAATTACCCCCCCGGCTATCCCCCGGGTTATCCGGGCCAGCAGCCCCCGCAGCAGGGTGGCTACGGTCAGCCGCAGCAGCCGCAGCAGGGTGGCTACGGTCAGCCG
>JAXDMI010001202.1:0-5460 GCA_034666145.1 Myxococcales bacterium
TCGAAAGCACGCCTCGCCGCCCGCTCGCACGCGCCGTCGGCCGTCTGCTCGCGCTCCTCGTCTTCTCGACCGCGCTCGGTGCATGCACGTCTTCCGCGCCCGGCGAGGAGCAAGGCTCGAACGCCAACGCATTCTCCACGCAACGTCACGGCGTCGGCGCATGCGAGCTGCTTCATCAACAGCGCGCGTCACTTGCTCTCCAGACACGGTCGGACTGCGAGCCCATCTCACCCTTCGTCGAGGCGACCATTCGCGAGTGCGCGATCCTCTGGAACACCGCGCCGACCGCGGTCTGCGCATACTCCGCACCCCTCGACACCGGCTGCGGTCCGACCCTGTCCCGCAACGCAGGCTTCTGCGTCCCCGACGACACGCTGGCCCTGGATCAGCCCTTCGTTCTCGAGAAGGTGAGCACGCAGGGCGACTTCGCCGCCGCCACCATGCTCGCGCACGAGTGGGGTCACCTCAATCAGCAACGCATGGGCCTCGGCATCAGCGAGACCCGCATTCATCTCGCCAACGAGCTGCACGCCGACTGCCACGCCGGCGTCTTCACGGCCGTCCAGCAGCTCCAGGGTCACCTCGACCTCGGCGACGCAGAGGAAGCCTTCAACTCCTTCTGTCGCGCAGGCGATCCCGCCACCGCGCCCTTCAACCCGGACGGCCACGGCACCTGCGCCGACCGGACCACCGCATTCCTCACGGGCTACGAAGGAGCACGCGCCGATCCCGACACCGTGTGCAGCGAGAGCGCCCTCGAAGCCACTGTCGCGATCTGTGCGCGCTACTGACCGACGTCGCGGCCTGGGCTCCGGTCAACCTCAACCAGGCCCCACCGGCCCCGACTCCGTGATATGCCACTGGCCACTATGCGAAAGCTCTTCCTCGTCTGCGCTCTCGTGCCTTGCGTCGCCACGCTGCTCGGCTGTCCCAAGAAGACCGACGCGACCGACGGAGGGGACGACGCGGCGCCGGTCGTGGCCGTCGTCGACGCTGCGCCCGCGGCGCCCGTCGCAAAGAACGTGAACGACGTGGCGCGCTTCCCCGCGGAGAAGCCGCTCACCGACGACGCCCAGAAGACGATCGACCTCTTCGCGTCTGCGAAGACCGGCTGCAAGTCCGGCAATCAGGTCGCGCTCGTGAAGGCCGGCACCGACCCCTTCAAGATCGCCGAGTTCCAGGACTGCATCCTCGTCACGTTCGCGGACCCCAAGGACGCGAACACCACCCTGATGGGCTGGATCCCGAAGGACGCCTTCACCCGCGTCAGCGTCGTCCTCGATGCCGGCATCAAGGACGCCGCCACGGATGCCACCGTCGTGGACGCCGCCGTCGCGACCACCACGCTCAAGTGCGCCGCCGGCCAGGAAGCGATCGTCAACATCGGCCGCGACCCGACCTGCCGTAAGAAGTGCACGGCGGACAAGGACTGCAAGACGCCGACGGCCAACGCCTGCGCCAACGCTTCGACCACCGCCGGCAAGATCACCAAGGTCTGCGCGAACGAAGCTCCCTGACCGCGCTCGATCGCGCCCGGCCCTGAGTCGCGCCGACCTCGCGTGGGTCGGGCCGCGTGGTCAGACCTGACCCGCCGGGTAGGTTCCGACTACATCAGCAGGGCGAGCCTACCTACAGCTCAGCCGGGAAAATACGGGGCGATCGTGAAGTTCGGCCCCCGGCCGTCGTCCGGAGAGGGCGCGGCGAGGACGGCCCGCTTCCTGCTGAGGGCCTCGTCATGAGCGCTGCCCTTTCCTACGGCTACGACCTCGACGCCTCTCTCGAGCAGGCCCGTCTGACCCCAACCCTCGCGATCCCCGTGGAGCTCGCGGCTCTCTTCGAAGAGAGCACCAAGGCGAAGTCGACGTACTTCCGCCTCGACGAGCGCGATCGCCGCGGCTTCATCAAGTACATCGAGTTCGCGACCACCACCGTCGCGCGCGAACGCCGCGCCGCCATCGTCGCGACGAGCCTCATCGGCCTCGCGGCGGTGATGGCCAACGACGCCCGCAGCTGAACGACGCCCGCAGCTGAACGACGCGTCGGGAAACGACCCAGGGTCGGGAGCGTTACCTCGTGACCTTCTTCACGGTCGCGCCGTCGCCGAAGTAGACGCACGCGTCGTCGACGCCGATGCCGCTCGCGGCATCGAGGCCGCTCGCGAGGGTCAGCGTCGTCTTCCCGTCCGCGGAGAGACGAACGATCGTCCCGTCCTTCGCGTTGGGTAGACCACGATCGCTGTAATATACACCCGTTGTCGCGGCTGCGAGGAAGAGCGGCGAGCGCAACGCCGTCGCGATCTTCTCGACGGGGCCACCCGTCTTCAGCATGCGCGCGACCTCGCCGGTAGGCGGACCGGCATCGCCGCCGAGGCCACCGAACCCGGGCGTGAAGTTGATCCAGTACACGTGCGTCTCGTCGGTCGACAACGAGCGCGGCTTCTGGCCCACCACCAGTGTCTTCGCATCCGCACCGGTCTTCTCTACACGCTGGATGGTGTCGCCGGCGCCGATGAACACCGTCGCTCCGTCGAGCGCGATGCCGGCGACGCCCACGCTGTTCGCCGCCGGGACGAGCACCGTGGGGTTGCCGCTGCAGTTGTTGCAGCGCGCGATCTCGCTGATCCCCGCGCTCTTCTCGGCCGCGTAGTACACGCCCGTGTCGTCGACGGTGAGCGCGACGACGTTGCGCCCACCGGCCAGCGCCGGGATCTGCGGTCCGACGAAGCCCGCCGTCGTGCGATAGATGCCCGACCCCGCGCTCGTGCCGGGCACGACCACGTTCACGAGTGTGTCGGCGCCGACGCCCGTCGAATTCACGGCGCTGAAGACCACCGCCGCCTTCGTGCCGTCCTTCTCGACCTGCTGCACGTTCTTGCCGGTGATGAAGTAGATGCGCGTTGCATCGACGGTCACGTGCGTGATGCCCGGTTCGGTCGACGTGAGGATGGTCTTCACGTCGCACATCCCCTGCGCGCACGTGGTGCCGCCGCACGCCGTGCAGTCGCGCCCGCACGCGCCGCACGCGTGCGCGTCGTTCGACAGATCCGTCTCGCAGCCGTCGGCTGCCTGGCCGTTGCAGTCAGCGAAGCCGGTGTCGCACGCGACGACGCATTTGCTCGCGACGCACGATGCCGTCGCACGAGGCCCCGCCGCGCAGAGGTTGCCGCACGCTCCGCAGCTCGCAGGATCCGACGTGAGGTCCGGCATGGCGCCATCGCAGGGGGTCAAAGTCGCTTCGGGTGCGGCGTCGCGACTCGGAAGCGGGACGTCCTCGTCGACGGCCGCCGATTTGTCCCCGCACGCCGCAGCCAGCGCGATCGTCGCGACGACGATCGCCCCTGCCATCGGCATTCGCAGAGACAGTGCGCGACCCGCCCTCACCCTCACGAGAATAGCGAGATCCCCGGCGCAGGCACCGCAATTGCTTCCGCACACGGGAGCCATGAGCCGCGTCCTCGTCGTCGAAGATCACGCAGATACGCGCGAGGTCCTCTGCGAGCTCCTCGCGGAGATGGGCTACGTGGCGGTCGGCGTCGAGAGCGCCGAGCGCGGCCTCGAGGAGCTCGCCACCAACGCCTACGACGTCCTCATCGTCGACTACTGGCTCGCAGGCGGTCGCACCGGGTCGTGGCTCGTCGACGAGGCGCGCATTCGCAAGGTCCTCGTTCCGACGTTGATGTGCACGGGACAACGCTTGCCGCCCGATGTCGCGAAGGACGTGACCGTCCTCCAGAAGCCCGTCGACGTCGGCGCGCTCGTCCAGCACGTCGAGCGGTTGAACAAGCGTGCGCCTCCCGCGCGTCGCGAGTCTCCGCATCCCGTCACGCGCATCGACCTCGTGTTCTACATCACCGCGTCGCCGGCCTCGCTGCGTGGCCTCCGCAATCTCCAGCGGTTCCTCCGCCGGTTGCCGCCGGAGCGCTTCACCCTCGAAGTCGTCGATCTCACGAGCGCGCCCGCCGAAGGGCAGGGGATCGCATTCACGCCCATGCTCGTCAAGAAGGCGCCCGGTGCTCTCGAGCGCATGGTCGGCGACTTCCGCGACACGAACGTGCTCGAGGACATGTTCTCCCGCGGTTAGTGCACTCGGAGCCTAGTGAACGGCGTCGGCGACGCGGCCGATCAGGCCGAGCAGCGTGTCGAGGCGGAGCGGTTTCTGCACCGACTCGCACGAGACCCGCGTATCGGCGGCGCCCGAGAGGACGACGACCGTCACCTCCGACAGCGTCGGCGACTTGCGCACGGCCTCGAGGAACGCACGTCCGTCCATGACCGGCATGTCGAGGTCGAGCAGAACGAGATCGGGCACGCTTCGCAGCGCTACCTCGAGACCCTCGAGCCCGTTCCTCGCGCTGAGGACGGTGTGCCCCTCCTCCTCGAGGATGTCCCGCATCGTATCGACCGTGTCGGGATCGTCGTCGACGACGAGGACCGTGGCACGCTGGTTCATTGGGTCGCTCCGGTAGAGCCTCGAGGGGCTCGCTCCTGCTGGGTTTTGATCACGAATTCCTTGCCTCGTCGGATGTCGACGCACACTCAGCAAGGAGCGATCCCGCGCCGCCGCCTCGCTCGCCGATCGCTCGAGCTGAGCTCGGAAACGGCGCCAAGGTCCCCATGGCTACTGGGGCGATGCACCGCGTTGACCGTGTCCTCGCCGCAGCGAACGATATCCCTATCGGTATTCGCGTGACACGAACCCCCGACAAACCCAAGGCGCCGACCGCATCGCGGTCGAGTGGACGTCGTCGCGCGGCGCGTGCGCTCGCGCCGGCGAACATCTTGTTGGTCGACGACCATCCGCCGAACCTGATGGCGCTCGAGGCCATCCTCGAGCCGCTGGGCGAGCGCTTGGTGCGGGCCAGCTCCGGCGTCGAGGCGGTGGAGATCGCCGCACACGAGGACTTTGCCCTCGTCCTGCTAGACCTGCAGATGCCCGAGCTCGACGGTCTCGAGACGGCCGCGCTCCTCAAGAAGGCAGAGCGCTCGCATGCCGTCCCGATCATCATCGTGACCGCCAACGAGCCTTCGCGCGACACGTTGGCAAAGGGCTATGCGAGCGGCGCCGTCGACTTTCTGTTCAAGCCGCTCGATCCCGATGTGCTCCGTTCGAAGGTCGCCGTGTTCGTCGACCTCTACAAGCAACGCGCCGCGCGCGACAGCGATCCCTCATCGCATCGCTCCTCGCGTCCGTCCGCGACGACGCGCGTCGACGAGGGCTCGGGTCGCGTGAGCGAGCGCCTCATCGCGGCCTCGCCGAGCGGAGAGCAAGCGGAGACCGTCGAAGCTCTCGTTCGTATCCACAGCGCGCTCAACGAGGACCTCGATCTCGCCGGCATCGCGCAGCGTCTCGTCGACGAGACGACCTCGCTCACAGCGGCCAACGCCGGCGCATTCCACTGGTCGGCGCGCGGCGAGATGCACGTCGCGCTCTCCGGCACGATGCGCAGCGAGCTCACCGCGC
>JAXDMI010001203.1:0-6664 GCA_034666145.1 Myxococcales bacterium
TCAATAACATGGCGGCGTACGCCGCCGCGTCTCTGCCGAAACCCTTGAAGACGAACTGCACGGTGACGCTCATCGATCGCTTCAACAACCCCGTCGGGAAGGGCACGACGATCAATCTCAAGGTCGAAGCAGGCGCCATCGCCAGCAGCGTGCAGTCCACCCCGTTCATCGCCACGGGCGCCAATCCCAACGAGGGAAAGGCCGCCGTGGAGTTCAACACCGTGGGGACGTTTCCCGCTGCCGACGTCACGCCGCTACCGGGCGAGGCGAGTGCGGGAAGCGGCAATCAGCGCGATGCGCTCGTCACCATCCTCGCGTACGTCGCCGGCGAGGAAGCCTTCGACGACAACAACTCCAACGGAAAGTGGGACGCGGGCGAAAACTTCATCGATCAGGGTGAGCCCTTCGTCGACGCCAACGACAACAACCAGTGGGACCCCGGTGAGTTCTACGCGGACGTGGCACCGACCAACGGCCAATACGATCCGCCCAACGGGGTCTGGGACAAACAGACCACCATCTGGACGACGACGTACATGCTCTATTCCGGGACTATGACGAGACACGTCGCCTCCGAGGAGCCGATCGACGTGCCGGTCGGTGCGATTGGCAAGCAGGTCAGCGTCTTTTTTGCCGACAACCTCTTCAACGCTCCCCCGCCGCTAACGGCCACCACGTTCGCGTTCAGCCGGACCGCGAACCGCGGAGCTGTCACCGCCGCTTTCGATACCATCCTCGATGGCTATGGCTTCACGCTGACGCGAGCCCTCTATGACGCCGCGAACCCCACCGTGGGATGCGCCGCCACGGCCGCCCGCTGTGTATGGCTGACGAACTTCGCGTTCAACCCCAGCGCCTTCACTCGAGGAATCGTCGCGACGTTCACCGGAGGGACTGCCCCGCCGGCTCCTCAGTCCGACATGCTGACGTTCACGGCGACGGTCTTCGGAACGAAGAACGAGTTCGTGTTCCCCGTTACGTGGGAGTAGCGAGCTACGCCGTCCCGACAGCCGCGGCGGGCTCGTCGTCGCTGCTCAATAGCAGCCGACGAGTTCGCCCTTCACGGCGCACTTCTCTTGCTTCTTGCACTTGTCGTCGCCGACGAACTTCTTGCTGACGCACTTGACGATCTGCTTCTCGTCCGGCGCGCACGCGTAGTGACCTTCCTTGTCACAAGGGTCACCGGGGTTCGCGATGGAGTCGTCGCACTCCACCTTGAAGCCGGTGTTCTTGTCGCCGGTCACGCGGCAGGCGTTCTTGCCCTTGCAGTTGCTCGCGACCACGAACTTCCCGCTCCGGCACACGAGCGCCGTCTTCTTGTCGGGTGAGCAGGCGTAGTCGTCCTCTTCGCGGCACGCGTCACCGCCGTTGGCGATGCTGTTGTCGCACGTGACCTTCTTCGCCTCCATCGTGCAGTTGCGATCGCCGAGGCAGGCCTGCACGAAGGTCCAATGGTTCTTCGTGCACTCGAGCATGCCCTTCTTGTCGCTGCTGCAGACGTAGTCGTTCGCGAGGTTGCAGACGTCCTTGTCGTCGGCGACGGTCTGGTCGCACGAGAACTCGCCGCCCACCTTCGCGCAGCCGGCCGGGCCGTGACAGCTCATGTCGTCCCACTTGCCATCGTGGCAGACGAGGGCGGCCTTGGCGTCGACGCAGACCTCCTTCGTCTCGATCTTGCAGCTCGCGCCCGCCTTCGGCTTGCAGCCGCCGAGGAGACCGGCGGTGGCACCGACGAGGCACACGATAAGGAGAGACCGCGTCATCGACGGCGATCTTATTCGGGACCGCCCCGTCCTGCCCAGATTTGCGGGCTCCCGGATCTCCGGAACAGGGCTCAGCGCCGGCGGCGCGACGTCACGCCCGTCGGATCGGCCTTGTCGGGCGCGTCCTCGAGCAGCGTCGCGAACGTGATCGGCTGGCCGCCGAAGCGGCCCTTGGCGTCGAGGAGAATTGATTCGAGGCCACGGCGGCGCTCCGCCGCGCGATCGGGAAAGAGCGTCGGCTGCACGGCGCCGGGGCCGATGTCCTGCGCCGAGACGCCGGTGAGCCGGATGCGCGCGCCGTCGAGGGGAAAGCGCTCGAGGAGCTCGAGGCTGACGTCATGGAGCGTTGTGGTGTCGCTGGCGGGCTCGCGCAGCGTCTTCCGTCGCGTCAGGAGTGTAAAGTCGGCGTACTTCAGCTTCACGACCAGCGCCCCCGCGGTGAGCCCCTGCTCGGTGAGCCGCTCGGCCACGCGCGCCGCGTGCGAGAGGAGCGTGCGACCGATGGCGTCCTTGGTGGTGAGGTCCTGATCGTACGTGCATTCTGCACCGATCGACTTCGCGTCGCGATCGGGCTCGACCTCGCGGACGTCGATGCCGCGCGCGAGGTCCCTCACGTCCGTGCCCCATGCGCCGAGGACACGCTCGAGCGCCTCCGGCTTGGCGCGCGCGAGATCGCCGAGCGTCGCGTAGCCGAGACGACGGAGCGTCGGTGCCGTCTTGGGTCCGATGCCCCACATGCGCTCGAGCGGCAGCGGAGCGAGGAACGCGGCGACGTCGGGACCGACCACGGTGAGCCCGTCGGGCTTGTTCATGTCGCTGGCGATCTTCGCGGCGAACTTGCACGACGCGACGCCCGCCGAGCACGTGAGCCCCGTCACCTCGAGCACATCCTTGCGGATGCGGCGCGCGATGCTCTCGCCGTCACCGAAGAGAGAGCGGCTGCCGGTGACGTCGAGGAACGCCTCGTCGAGCGAGAGCCCTTCGACGAGCGGCGTGTAGTTGTTGAAGATCTCGAAGACCTGGCTGCTCACCTCTTGGTAACGACCGCCCTTCGGTGACACCACGATCGCCTGCGGACAACGTCGCAGAGCCTCCGCCATCGGCATCGCCGACTTGCAGCCGTAGACGCGCGCCTCGTACGACGCAGCCGCGACGACGCCACGACGCGCCGCGCCACCCACCAGCACCGGCTTACCGCGGAGCTCTGGGTCGTCGTGCTGCTCGACGGACGCAAAGAACGCATCCATGTCGACGTGGAGGATCTCGCGCAATTTCCCTGCTTCCGTGACGCCTATGACAAAGAATTACAACCTTTCACGGGAACCGGACGGGGCTTTTCGCGGCCCGAGCGTCGATACGTTATGAAACATGCAGTGACCAGCGTAGCCGTGCGACGAAGACGCGCTCGCGTCGTGATGTTCGTGATGGCGGCCTTTGCGTTCTTCCTCGCGGGGCCGGCGGCGCATCATGCGCGTGCGACGACGTTGCTCCTCAGCTTCTCCGATCCCGACGCGAAGCCCGTGGTGACCGAGGAGCTGCTCACCATCGACGTGCCCGCCTCCCCCGGCGGCGCCGCGCGCACGGTGAAGGCGCGCATGTTCTCGCCGCCCGGTGGAACGCCGAAGGATCGGCCCGCGGTCGTCCTCGTCCACGGCGTGCAGTACCTCGGCATCGAGGAGCCACGGCTCCAGCGCTTCGCGAAGTCGGTGGTGAGCGCCGGCATCGTGGTGCTCACGCCGCAGGTCGACGAGCTCGCGGACTACGAGGTCTCCGCGCGATCGATCGAGACCGTGGGCGCGGCCATCCAGGCGCTGCGCGCGCGAACCGGCGGCGCAGCGAAGGTCGGCTTGATGGGCACGAGCTTCGGCGGCGGCGTCTCGCTCCTCGCAGCCGCTGATCCGCGCTTCGCCGATGACGTCGCCTTCGTCGTCGCCATCGGCGCGCACGACGATCTCGCTCGCGTCTCGGGCTTCTTCGCGAACGACGAGATCGAGGAGGTCACCGGCACGACGAAGAAGCTCCATGCGCACGGCTATGGCTCGACGGTGCTCGTCTACACGCACGCCCAGGACTTCTTCCCCGCCGAAGACGTGCCGGGCGCCCGCGATGCGCTCCGGGCGTGGCTCCACGAGAAGCGCGATGCGGCCCGCGAATACGCGAAGGCGCTCACGCCGGCGTCGAGGGCCAAGCTCGACGTCATTTTCGGACCGGACATCAGCTCGCTTCGTCCCGAGCTGCTCGCGATGATCGAACGGCATCGTGCGGACATGAAGACGGTCTCGCCGCACGAACGCCTCGCCGGGCTACGCGCGCACGTGTACTTGCTGCACGGCGAGGGCGACACGGTCATCCCGTCGACCGAGACGATGTGGCTTGCGCAAGACGTCCCGGCGACGTCGCTCCGTGCGGTGCTGGTGAGCCCGGCCATCGAGCACGTCGAGCTCAAGGACCCTTCGATCGGCGATCAGTGGTCGCTCGTGCACTTCATGGGCGATGTGATCGGAGAGGCCGAAGCGGCACGCTGAGGAAGCACTCCGTAGCGGATCGCGTACTCTCGCCTCAGCGAGGTACGTCATGCGTTGGTTGCGGAGGATCGGGTGGATGTCGGTCGTCGGCGTGGGGTCGGCGATGGCGGTGGCAGCGTGCGGAGGGGGCTCCCTACCCGCCACCGAGCCGACGCGTGCGACCGGTCAGAGCGGGCTCATGGGCAAGACGTTCGCGGGCCAGAACGCGTGCAATGCGAAGGCCCACGAACGTCCGTTCATCATCGAGTGGGACGCGACCGACATGAGCATGTTCGAGAGTCGCGCCGCCACCGACGTGATCTTCGTCCAGTACGAAGGCTGCAATCTGAAGGTGCTCGACGCGTGCGCGAACGACTCGATCCGCGGCGCGTTCGGCGCGTATCGACCGGTGGAGTGGACGAGCGGATCGGTCGAGAAAATGGACATCGCGAGCGAAGGCGAGCTCTACGCGAAGCTCCCGCTCGGCGCCGCGACGCTGGGCGGCCGCGTGTCTGCGGGCGAGAAGTTCCGTATGGAGTACTTCGTGAGCGGCGTGCGAACGTCGACACGAAGCGGCGTCTACCGAGGTGAGCTCGCGAAGGTCCCGGGCTGCGCAGGGGCCACGCACTTCGTGTACGGCTTCGCGCTCGGCGCCTTCGCGCTCGCGTCGGAGAAGAAGGTATCGGGCGAGGCGCAGGTCGGCTTCCAGGGCATGGGCGGCGGCGCGAAGCACGCGACGTCGCAGAATGCGGACAAGAAGGGTGGCGTCCTCGAGAGCTGTCGCGGCGAGACGGCGAAGGAGGTGCGCACGTGCCAGGTGCCGATCCGTCTCATGCTGCGCGACGTGACCGAAGGCGAGGCTCCCGCGGGAAGCGGCGCGAGCGGCGCAACGGCGGACGGCGCAGGCGGTGGTGCGGGGGCCGGCCCGGGCGGTGGTGCGCCACCGGCCCGATCGGACCGTAACGAGATGAGCATGGAGGAGACGAAGCTCCGCGAGTCGGCGGCGCGCAAGCGGATCGCGAAGGACGGCAAGGGCTGCATCGCGGACTTCGACGAGGCGGATCGCCGGTGGCCAAACTCGGCGCGCCTCTCCACGCGTCCCGACGGCATGATGAACATCCGCGGCGAATGCTTGATGCTCACCGGCGACTGCGAGAACGGCCGCAAGCTCCTGCGCATGGCCATGGAGCGGATGGGCATCGCCACGAAGAGCGTCGACGACATCGTGAAGATCCGCGCCGACGAGCTGTGCGGGAAGAAGTAGCTACTCGATCTTCACCGGCGCGCCGTAGCTCTTCAGCTCGGCGCGCGCCTCGCCACCTGCGGCATGGACCTCGAGCAGCACCATGCCGACGCCTGGGCAGTACGTCGTCACGTACTTCGAGCCTTCGGGGCGACCGCCCTCCTCCACGGTCTGGACGCACGAGCTGTACGCGCCCGCGACCACCTTCGGCGTCGCGTCGATCGACACCACCGTCGCTTTGCCGCCGTGCTCGCCAGGCCATGAAGCGCCGACGTCGAGTGGGGCCTTCAGGATGAACGCGCCACCGTCGTAGGCGACGCCTTCCGGCGTGAACACGAAGCGCTTCGTCGCATTCGAGAGGCGCAGCTCGCCATGGGTTGCGTCGGTGCGATGCACCTTCGCCACCAGCATGCCCGTCTCGCCGTTCTCGGACGTCGCGTACGCGTAGATCCGACCCTCTTCGAGCGGAAAGTACTGCTCCGCGCTCGACCCGCTCGGCGGCTTCGTCGCTACCGACGGCGACGTCGGGCCGCCAGCGGAGCCACATGCCCCGGACGCGAGGAGGGTCAGGCCACAAACCACGAGCGGATACAGGCGTTGCACGCCCGTCATCGTAGCGAAATCCAACCCTTGTCCGCTCCTCGCTTCGCACGCGTGGGAAATCTCTCCGGCATCCTCCCCGCGACCGCTTTCGCGCACGCGGGAACGTGCTAATTCCGGCGCGCCGTGAACGATCAGCTCAGCTCCGACCTCGCCTCGCTCCGCATCGACCGGGACGCGCCCACGCCGCCCAGCGGGTCCGCCGGAATGAAGCGCGTGATCGTCCCGATCGCCGTCGTCGCCGCCATCGGCGCAGTCGGCTATTTCGGATGGACCAAGCTCGAAGGTCAGATCCTCAAGCAGGAAGTGAAGACCACCGAGGTCGCCCTCATCTCGCCCTCGCAGGCCGAGGTGCAAGTCACCGCGACGGGCTACGTCATCCCGCAGCGCACGTCGAAGGTCGGCGCCAAGCTGCCCGGGCGACTCGCCAAGGTCTTCGTCAAGGAAGGCGACACCGTCAAGGAAGGCGACGTCCTCGCCCAGCTCGAAGACGCCGATCAGAAGAGCCAGATCGTCGCCGCCTCCTCGCGCGTCGGTGTCGCGAGCGCGCGTGT
>JAXDMI010001204.1:0-8554 GCA_034666145.1 Myxococcales bacterium
GGCGCATCGATCCAGCGCGGAGCCGTCGCGCAAGGCAATCTCGCGACGCTGCTGATCGCGGTCGGTGCGGTCACGGGCGCGGCGGGCATCTACCTCTGGATCGTGGGCGCGCCCGACGAGAAGCCTCCGGCGCGCTCCGTGCGCCTCGACGTGAGCCCGTTCGGCGCGGGCCTGGGAGGCCATTTCTGATGCGACCCTGGCTCGTCGCAGCAACGGTGATCGCCGGAACGCTCGCCGCATGCAACGCGGTGCTCGGCATCGAGGAGCAGGGCACGCGGGCCGTGCCCGAAGAAGCCGGCGATGCCGATGCGGAAGCCGCTGTTCGTCCTGCCTTCGAAGCGTGCGCGCGCGATGTCGACTGCGTCGCGCCCAACGGTTGCTACACGCCTCATTGCGACACCGTGCTCGGTGCATGCACGTATGCGCTGTGCGAGCCGAAGGGTCAGACATGCGCGCGCGGAGTCTGCAACACGACGACGTTCGCGTGCGCGGATCCGCTGCCGTATGGGTTCCTCGCGGCGTCGTACGACGTCGGCGGCGTCACGTCGGGCTGTGGCCCGAAGCCCGAGGCGTGCGTGGCAGCGGCGTTCCCGTTCGTGTTCCTCGGCACGCGCGACGACGTGGTCGCGGTGCGCGGCGACGACATCACCGGCAAGGCGGCGAGCAAGGTCCCGGTGACGGGCCTCACGACGAAGCCGCAGCAGCTCATCGCGAGCGGACGTCGCGTCTGGGTGCTCGGCGCCGTGCAGGGGACGGTGCCGCCGTATCAGCTACCGATCGCGAGCATCGACGTGCCGAGCGATCCGACGGTGACGGAGATCCACGCGCAGACGACGCTCGTGACGTATCCCTTTCCGAGCGCGGTCGGCTTCCCGGCGCCGAACGGCGCGTTGTTCGTGGCGTATGACGATTCGAAAGAGGGCTCTCCCGTCGCGCTGGTGCAGGCGCCGTTCGTCGAGACCATCCTCGGCCTCGCGAGCGCGTCCGACGCAGGGCCGATGGATGCGAGCGAACAGCCGGGACGAAGCATGACGAGCATGATCCGCGTCTCCGGTGTTCCGGCGGGCGCCTCCATCGTGGCGAGCAGCGGCGGACGCGTGGTGCTCTTTCGCTATCCGTCGACGTTCAACTTGATCGCGGCGGCCGGAACGCCGATGGCTGCGGTGCAAGGAGATCTCGCGCTCAGTCCGCCGCTTGGCTCCATCTTCGGTGCGACGACGATGAGCGTCGCGCAGGGGCCCGACGGTACGGTGATGATGACGGGCACGGTGGCCGTGGACTCGCCGGCCGACTGCAATTGCACGTCGCATGCTCGCCTCCAGTGGGTGTTTCCGAATGCGATCGCGACGGCGACCGACGTGGGTCAGCTCCTGGACCCGGAGTCCTGGGTGAACCCGGGCCCGCCGATCCCGATGTGTCGCGTGTGTCCGGCGAGCTACGAAGGACGGCGGTTCCTCGCGACGTGGCTGGATCATCGAACGGCGCTGACGGCGGCACCGCCGAGCAATCCGCCGGGCGCGCGCAACGTGACGAACGTGCGCCTGCTCGGCCGCGATCCGTCGGAGGCGAACGCGAAGCGCCAATTCACGACGAAGGCGACCGACATGCCCAAGGGCGAATTCGGTGTCGATCGCATCGCGCTGACGTCGTCGAACGGCATCGGCTACCTCATCGTGGCGGACGGCGAGGGCAACAACGTGACGATGTCGATCGTGGACCCGGCATGCGACGCGGTGGCTGCGGGCCCGTAGACGCGGCAGATAGAGTCCTTGACACCTTTTCTTCGCGCCTTAGCTTTCCCGCATAGGATGGTGCGAGACGCATGACGCTCCCGACGCTCGGTATCGACGCCTACCAGCTCACGACGCTGCTCACGCACGCCGACGAAGGACGCCTCGATCACGAGGTGACCATGGCCTTCTTCTTTCGGCGCATGCCGAAGAGCCGCAGCTACATCGTCTTCTCCGGACTGCGCCGCATCGTCGAGCACGCCACGCAGATGTCGCTCGACGACGGCGAGCTCGACACGCTCGAGCACCACAGCGCGATCGGACCCGCGCTCCGCGCTCGCCCCGACGTGCTCGCTCGGCTCCGCGCGCTGCGCGGCTTCCGCGGATCCATCGACGCCATCCCCGAAGGCTCGCTCGCCTTCGCCGGTCCCGCATCGCGCACCGACGGCACTCCGCTCACCATCGGCGCTCTCGACGCGCCGCTTTCCATCTACACGCCGCTCCTCCAGGTCCGCACCGACCTCGTTCGCGCCAAGCTCCTCGAGACGCCCTGGCTCGGATACGTGAACCAGATGTCGATGGTCGCCTCGAAGGCGGCACGCGTCGTCATCGCCGCCGCCGGCAAGAGCGTCATGGAGTTCGGCCAGCGTCGTACGCATCCCGCCGCCGCGCTCGATGCCACGTGGGCCGCCTGGGTCGCGGGCATCCAGTCGACGTCGAACGTCGCAGCTTTCGCGCGCTGGGGCATCACCACCACCGGCACGATGGACCACTTCGCGATCCAGGCCGCCGAGCACGCGGGAAGGACGCGCGCCGCCACCGAGCGCGAGTTCTTCGCCGCATACGCGAAGACCTTCGCCGGCCTACCCACCACCATGCTCGTCGATACCTACGATACCGAGCGCGGCATCCGTCACGCGGTGGAGGCCTGCCCGAACGACACGCTCGGCGCGATCCGCATCGACTCCAACGTCACGCCCGACAACATGCTCCGCGCCCGCAGGCTCCTCGCCGAGCTCGGCTCGCCCTCCACGAAGATCTACGTGTCCGACGCGCTCGACGAGCACCGCGTCGCCGAGCTCCGCGCGGTCGTCGACGGCTTCGGCGTCGGCGAGAACATCGTGTGCTCGCCCGACGCCCCCGTCGGCATCGGCTGCGTCGCGAAGCTCGTCGTCAACGGCTACGGCGCCACCACCATGAAGGTCGCGCACGGCACCGGCAAGGCAACGCTTCCCGGCGAGCTCCAGGTGTGGCGCTCCTCGGATCACGATCTGGTCGCGCTGGCAGCCGAGCCCAGCCCGGGAAACGGCGCGCAGCCCGTCCTCACGCCGGTGTGGCGCGGCGATCGGCCCGTTCGCGAGACCACTGCGCGCGCCGACCTCGCGGAGGCTCGCGACCGCTGCCGCGCCGACCTCGCTTTGCTCCCGGCGGAGCTCCGCGCCCTGGAAACCAAGGGCGTCCAGCGCAAGCTGGTTGCATCCGACGCGCTGGTACGCGAGATCGAGCGACTTGTCGGCGAAGCTCGATAGCTCCTACGGTCTGATCGACACGCACGATCCCCACGAACGGAAAGTACGCGCATGAGGCTCATCCGCATCGCCATCGCGAGCGCCAACACCACCGTCGGAGCCGTTCGCTCCAACGCGGATCGCGCCGTACGCCTCGCCCGCGCCGCCGCCGCCGACGGAGCCACCATCGTCGCGCTCAACGAGCAGCTCATCGCGGGCTACACGCCGGAGGATCTCGTCCAGTGGCGCGCCTTCATCGACGCGCAGTGGGAGCAGCTCGAACGCTTCGCGAAGGAGACCGCCGATCTCGACGCAGCCTTCGCCATCGGCCTCACCGTCGCGCGCGGCTCGCACCTCTACAACGCCGCCGCGATGGTCCACGCCGGCAAGATCCTCGGCGTCGTCCCCAAGGAAAAGCTCCCGACGTACAACGTCTTCTACGAAGCACGCGTCTTCGCGCGCGGCTGCCCCGGCCTCTACGACACCATCCACGACGGCGTGCCGTTCGGCGATCTCGTCTTCGACTTCGACTTCGCCACCGTGGGCCTCGAGATCTGCGAGGACATCTGGTCGCCCGACGGCCCGATGCGCCGCCGGTCCTACGCGGGCGCCGAGGTCATCATCAACCTCTCCGCGTCGCCGTATCGACTCGGCGTGGTCTCGACGCGTCGCGAGATGATCGCCACGCGCGCCGCCGACAACCAGTGCGTCGTTGCCTACGCGAACCTCGTGGGCGGCAACGACGGGCTCATCTTCGACGGCGGCGGCTTCATCGCGCAGAACGGCCGCGTCGTGCTCGACGCGCCTCGTTATCGCGAAGGCTTCACCGCGATCAACGTCGACCTCGATCGTACGCATCGCCTTCGCAACGAGAACTCGACGTGGCGCGACGACCAGCAGATCTTCGCGCAGGAGACCCGCGGCGCGCAGACCGCGCGCGTCGCCGTGAGCGCGCCCACCACCGGCCGCGAGAAGCTCGCATTCCCCGTGCCGCAGAACCTCAGCTTCTTCCTTCCCGGCGAGCCTCCCAAGACCACGCCGCGCGAGGACTTCTGCGAGGACCTGCTCGATGCGCTCGCGCTCGGCCTCGGCGATTACTTCGAGAAAACCGGCGCATTCAAGACCATCGGCGTCGCGCTCTCGGGCGGTCGCGACAGCTTGCTGTGCCTCTATCTCGCGCGCCGCTGGATCTCGGCTCGCTACGGCCACCTCGGCGTCGAGGGCGAGAAGGCGAAGGCGCGCGAGATCCTCCGCGCGTTCTTCATGCCCTCGCGCTACTCGTCGAAGGAGACGCAGGTCGCCGCCGAGCGTGCCGCTGCCGATCTCGATGCTCCGTTCACGGTGATCTCGATCGACGACGCCTTCGAGCCCGAGCTCGCGCGCATCGAGAAGATGCTGCAGCCCGGCGAGAAGCTCGGCTCGATGGCGCGCCAGAACATCCAGGCGCGCATCCGCTCGCTGCGCATGTGGACGTGGGCGAACAGCGCCGGCGGCCTCTTCCTCCAGACGAGCAACATGAGCGAGAAGGCGGTGGGCTACACGACCATCGGCGGCGACATGGAAGGCGCGCTGAGCGTCATCGCCAACGTTCCGAAGACGGTCGTGAGCTACCTCCTCGACTACCTCGTCGAGAAGACGAAGATGCAGGGCATCCTGCTCACGCTCCAGAAGCCGGCGTCCGCGGAGCTTGCCGACGATCAGGAGGACGAGAAGGACCTCATGCCGTTCCCCGTCCTCGATGCGTGCTTCGCGCTCTATGCCGGCGAGAAGATGTCGCCCAGCGAGGTGCGCGACGTGCTGCTCCAGATGTTCCCGCAGTACGACGCGAAGATCGTCGAGGGCTGGGCGGCCCGGTTCGCGCGCATGTTCACGCAGTCGATCTACAAGTGGGTGCAGACGCCGCTCTGCCTCCATGTCGGAAATCTCGATCTCGATCGCGAGCGCGCCCTGCAGCTTCCGGTCGTACAGCGAACGGAGTGGGGATGAGGCTCGACGGCCGTGCGCTGGCGATCAAGCCACGCGCGTAGGCTGGGTACCGGCCGGTACGACCACGGTGAAGGTGGTGCCGCGACCGAGCGCGCTCTCGACGTCGATGCGCCCTCCCCACGCGGTGACGATGCCCTGGCACACCCAGAGCCCGAGCCCGGTGCCGACGCCCGCCTGCTTCGTGGTGAAGAACGGATCGAAGATCCGACTCACCACGTCCGCGGACATCCCGTGCCCGTTGTCACGCACCGTGATCACGGCGCGCCCTTCGCCGTCGGTGATGGTGGTGACCTCGACGCGTGCGTCGTCACGGCCCGCCACCGCTTGCGTGGCGTTGACCAGGATGTTCAGGAAGACCTGCGCGAGGCGTGACTCGTTCCCGAAGATGGGAGGCGTGTCTCCATACGTCCGATCGAGCGCAATGCTCCGTGCGAGCCCGCTCCAGGCCATGTGAACGGCCGCGTCGAGCACGCGATGGATGTCGATCCACGAGCGCGGCGCATCGTCGGAGCGCGAGAACGTCCTGAGGTCGGCGACGATGGTGCGGACCTGTTCGGCGCCTTCCCGCGCCAGACGAACCATCGCTTCGACGTCATCGACGACCTCGAGGAGGTGGCCGGCGCCGGCCTGCGCTGCGATGCGCGCACGGAGCTCGGGGAGCTTGCGGTTCTCGATGCCTTCGAGGTTCGTGCTCATGTACGCGAGCGGGTTGTTGATCTCGTGCGCGACGCCCGCCGCGAGCGTGCCGAGCGACGCCATGCGATCGGTCTGGAGCAGGTCGGCTTGCATGAGCCGGATCTCGCTCATGTCCCTCGCCATCGTGAGGATCGCGGGACCTTCGTAGTCGATCGGCATCGACACGAAATCGATGTGCCCAGTGGTGCCGTCGCGGCGGAGGAAGCGGAGCTCCGTCGGCGGCAGCGGCTTGCCTCCTTCGAAGGCGAGGCGACGCTGCACGACGATCGAGCGATCATCCGGGTGAATGATGTCGAGCATGGCCATCCCCAGGAGGTCCACGGCCTGCTCGTAGCGGAGGATGTCGGCCATCGCAGGATTCGCGAAGACGAAGCGCCCGTCGCGGTAGACGGCGATGGCGTCACGCGAGAGCTCGATGATCGCGCGAAAGCGCGCCTCCGATCGCTCCAGCACCTGCACGAAGCGGATGCGCTCGGAGATGTCGTCGACGAACCCGACCGCGCCGACGATCCTACCGGTGGCGGGGTCGCGGAGCGGATGGCAGCGCAGCCTGAGATGGAGCGGCGCCTCGGCAGACGCATCCGCACGCGCATCAGGAGACGCATCGCTCAACTCGTACGCCCCCTCGTACGTGCCGACCTCGCCGGCGAGCGCGCGACGCATCACCGGGACGGGCCTCTGATCGCGCAGCGTTCCGAGATCGAGCCCGCGCAGCGACAGCGAGGTCGCATGCATCAGCTCGACGAACCGCGCGTTGTAGGAATGAATCGCGAGCGAGGGCGTGAAGAAGAACACGCCGACCGGCGTGTGCTCGAGCAGAGGCCGATAGCGCGCTTGAAGGTCGTCGAGCGACTGGGTGACCTCGTCGTCGACCATGCCGATGCGTTGCAATTTACCACGAAGTACCGCGCGCGTTCGCTGCGACGGACGAGCCAACGCGGTCCCGGTGCGATACACCTTCGTCATGCTGACCTCTCTCGTGACGCGCTTCGTGGCGCACTCTGCTCTCACAGCCGTGCTCGGGGCGTCGGTGCTCGTCGCGTGCTCTTCGTCGTCCGATCCGTCGGCCCCCGCCTCGACGAGCGGCGGGACCAGCGGAGGGATCGACGGCGGCGCTGGTGATGGCGATGGATCCACGACGACAGGGGACGGAAGCACCTCCGGCGACGTCGATGCGTCGACGAGCTCCGATGGCGCCGCTGCGGTCTTCGCGCTGACGAGCACTGCGATCGCGGAAGGCGCTTCTTTTCCGGCAGAAAACACGTGCTCGGGCGCGAACACGTCGCCGCCTCTCGCCTGGACCGCGGGCCCGGCGGGCACGAAGAGCTACGCGTTCGTGCTCAACGACACGACCATCAGCTTCCTCCATTTCATCGTCTACGACATTCCCGCGAACGTGACGTCTCTGCCCGCTGCGCTCGAGGCAGCGTATGCGCCCGCAACGCCAGCAGGCGCGCACGAGACCAAGAGCTACAAGGGCACGTTCGGGTACCAGGGTCCGTGTCCGCCCACCGGGGAGCACGTCTACGAATTCGTCCTGTACGCGCTCGACGTCGCGACGCTGCCCGGCGTGACGCAGAACGTCTCGCTCGTCGATGCGCAGACGGCGATCAAGGCGCACATGCTCGGCACGGCCAAGCTGACCGGCAAGTACACGAAGTGATCGCGACGCGCGGTCGCGATCACTTCATTCAAAACGCGTAGCCGGCTTCGAACAGCAGACGCGGCTTGACGCCCGAGGACGCGATGGCGGCCTGCCCCGTCGGAAGGTCACCGAAGTCGTGGCTCACGTGGAGGTACTCGAGGCCGACGCCGCCTCCGAGCGCGAGGTGATCGGCGATGAGGCCTTTGAAGCCGACGTCGACGGCGCCGCCGATGTTGGTGAACGTCTGATCGGTGCCGAGGAAGCTCGCGTTGTATGCGCCTACGAGGATCGAGGGCCCGATGAACACGCCGTTCATTCCTCGATGGCCCGTGTAGTAGCGATAGCCGACCTCACCACCGACTCCGGTAAACGTCTCGCTCTCCTTGGAGTTCACGGTCGTGTTGATGTCGGCCGAGGTGTGGATGATGTGCGGGCTCACGAGGATGACGTTGTGAGTCACGGGCGCCCATTCGATCTGCGCGCTGTAGCGACCCATGATGACCCCGAGCGGGTTCACCTCGATGGCGAGCGGCGCGTACGGCCCGGGCTTGTCGGTGGTGCGCGTCGTGTCCTGGACCGCGGTCGCGATGACCTCGGCGGCCGTGGTCGTCGTGCGTCCGACGGCTTCCCCAGCCTTCTTGGCCTCACGGTCGTCCTTCGGGCGTAGCTTCGGGTCGCGGGCCTTCTGCGCGTTGCTCTGGTGCGCTTCGGTGCCAACGATGCCTTCGTTGAAGTTCTCGGCGGCCTCGTCCGCACTCCGGTTGACCTTCGTCATCGGGGCGGGGGTGACCCCCTTGTCGGCGGCGGCCTTGTCGTCCTTCGCCTTCTTCGCGTCCTGCGCCTTCTTCGCGTCCTTCGCGCGATCGGTCGCGGTCTTCGCTTTGTGCACCGGTTTGTCCGCAGCGTTCTCTTGATTCTGAGAGCTCTTCTCCTTGTCTTGCGCATTCGTGGACGATGCGTTCTCGTCAGCCCGAGCGCTGACGGTCGAG